>JAGQZL010000128.1 GCA_020434915.1 Allomuricauda sp.
GTAAAAGTTCTTGGCCATAATGACCAATCCCTTTCCAGCCCACTCCTTGTATCCTGAATAATCCTTGGCCAGTTTCTGCACAGAAACATTGGAAGCCTCAAAATCACCTTCCTGATTTTTAAAGTAGGCATCATAGTACCAAGCTTCGGCTGCCAGCTCCCCGGTCGCAATTTTCTTTACTTCCTGATAGGCCGTTTTTGCCAAACTCTCATTATCCGTTGCAATGGCCGAACGTGCAATCATGATTTGGGCGTCACTTTTGATACGGTCATCTATTTTCGGTGCTTTCAACACCTTTTCAGCATAGGCAATGGTTTGTCCGTAATCCTTTTGACCGTAATAGCCCTTCATCAAATTGGATTGGGCAAAAGTCCTGTTTTCCAAAATTTCCGCTGTGCTTTCCAATTGTTTTAAATAAGGAATGGCGGCATTGTAGTCTTGTTTTTCCACATAGATTTCGCAGACGCGGGTCAACGCTTGTTCGGTGTACTCCCCAGTTCCACCGTCGGCCACAGCTTTATATCTGGGCAAGGCTTTTTCCTTTTGTCCATTTGCAAAATACAATTGTGCCAACGCAAAATTCACGTTTTGGGCATGCAGTCCGTTGGGGAATTCTTTCAGGTAATCCTCATATCCACGGATGGCGGCATCGGTTTTGCCTTCCAACTGTTTTCTTTCGGCCGCCTCAAAACTAGCGTTGTCCAATTCAGCATCGGTCACCTCCACAAAATCCAGATTGCGGGCCCAAGCGGCATATTCGCTTACACGACCTTCATCCACATAGACCAATTTTGCCGTTGCCACGGCTTGCTTGGCCTCTTGGGTATTTGGGTATTTTTGGACCACTTCCTTCAACTTGGTCAGAGCCTGTTGGTTTCTGCTGGCATTGTAATGCACCAACCCAGCCCTTAGGAGACCTCTTGGTGCAAACTTGCTTCTGGAAAATTCGTTCACCAAACGATCGTAGGCCTGAAGCCCTGCATTTTCCTGGTTATTGGCGATATAGGTATTACCCAACTCAAAAAGCGCATCATCTCGAAGGGAAGAGGTGGGATAGCGGGTCAAGAAATCGTTCAGACCTTCAATTTTGGACGAATTGTTGCCCAAAAATCCACTACACAAGGTTTTTTGAAAGGCGGCATAATCCCTTTCGGGTCCATTCATCTTGGACGAGGTATCATAGGCATTTATCGCCAATTGGTACTTGCTGTTGACAAAATAACTATCGCCCAATCGGAGGTATCCATCATTTTTACGGGCATCATCAATCGCATTGGAATTGACCACATTCTTAAAATAGGAAATAGCATTGTTGTAGTCCTTCAATTTGAAATAACAATAACCCAAATTGTAGTCCAGTTGTTCGTACTCTGGCAAAGATCGCGCGGTAGACAGCCCTTGGAATTTCACAAAATCCGCGAGTGCTTCCTCAAAACGGTTCAATCTGTATGCAGATTCCGCTTTCCAATACAAGGCTTTTGCTTCAAATTGGGTATTGTCGGCACTTTTTAAGGATTTGGAAAATCGTTCCAAGGCTCCTTCGTAATCTCCATCTATGAATAATTCAACTCCGCGGTAATAGGCCACTTTTTGATAGGTTTCTTTACTCGCATAGTTTTTGTTCTCTTCCAATAAGGTCATTGCACCTTCAAAATTTCTAGAAGTGATGTACGAATCCACCAAAAGCTCTTGGATTTCCAGTTGATGCTCATCCTTTGGAAATTTTTCCAAGTAGGACGTCAACACTTGTGGAACCGGTTCGTAGGCATTTCCCACTTCATAGCTCAACCTGGCATAATTCAGCCATGCATCCTTTTGGATCTCTGGGCTGTAATCCATTTGGGAAGCATTCCGAAAAGCGTTGAGCGCTTCGGATTTCTTGTCCAATTTCAGATAACATTCCGCCAAATGATAGTAGGCGTTCTGGGCCACACTGTTATCACCACCAATAATTTTGTTGAACTGCTGGATGGCACTTTGATAATCCCCAAGTTGGTAATGGCTATATCCCAGCAAATAGTAATCGGTATTGCTCCATTTGCCCCGTTTTCCCTTGTACTGTTCCAAATACGGGATGGCCTCGCTGTATTGTTTTAGGTTGAAGTAGCTCTCTCCAATAATTTTGTTGAGTTCCGAAACTTCTTGCCTGTTGGATTTGGGCAACTGCTTTTTTGCCATGGCAATGGCCTCATCAAATTTGCCCAGTTTAAAATTCAAATCAGCTTGATAGTACGAAAGCTTTTCATTCAGGAGTTCCGGGTCGGTAATCTGGTCAAATCTGGCGCTAGCTTCGGTGTAATCATCCTGCTCATAGGCAATGTACCCTAAATAGTATTTGGCTTGCGACCCATATTTTTGCGAAGTGGAGACTTTACTCAAGTAACGTTCCGCCTCTTTTGGTTTCTTGGAGGCATAAAGGGCATACCCATTGTTAAAGTTGAATCGTTCCTTATCCCCATAAGACATGGAAGATTCATCCACTTTTTTGTACCATTTTAGGGCATACGGGTATTTTCCGGTTTCAAAATAATAATCGGCCACATCCAAAAAGGCTGAATTCCGCTTGGTGGAAGTGGGATAGCGTTCCACAAAGTCCTCCATCATCTTATCCGCTCCACGTTGGTTCAACCGAATGGCGGCATTGGCAGCATAATAGGCGCTGTTGGCCTCAGTTTCGAAATCCTTGGTGTTGGATTTTACTTTCTCAAAAATTGCTTGGGCCGCCTGGTATTGTTGATTGTTGTACAATGCCAAGGCATCTTGGTAGTCCTTGTTGCTATGGGTATAGATTTCGGTTTCCTGGGCAGAAAGTATAAAAAAAGATCCCAACAAAATGGGAATAAAAAGGAGGTTTGTTCGATTCATAGTGTTCTACGCTGTTCTCGATTGACTGTAACCATAACGTCAAAAGTTAAGCCAAAGTATATTGGATTGTAAAGTTGTGAAAAATTGGTCGATCTATCATGAGGAATATTTTTAGAACTTAGTACCTTTAATTGCTAAAGCAATATTATGCCCGAGACTATTGTAAAATTACAGGACGTTGCCGTATTTCAGAATGAGAACATGGTGCTGAACCATATTGACCTTGAAGTAAAAAAAGGCGAATTTGTATATGTGATCGGAAAAACGGGAAGCGGCAAAAGTAGTTTTATGAAGACCCTTTATGCCGACCTCCCTTTAAAACAAGGTACAGGGCAAGTGGTGGAATTTGACCTAAAAAACATGAAGGAAAAGGACATCCCCTTTCTACGCAGGAAGCTGGGGATTGTTTTTCAGGATTTTAAATTATTGCCCGATCGAAATGTGAACAACAACCTTCAATTTGTTTTAAAGGCCACTGGCTGGACCGACTCCAAGAAAATGGAGGAGAAGATTGAAGAGGTTCTGGACAAAGTGGGAATGAAAACCAAAGGTTTTAAATTCCCCCACGAGCTTTCCGGTGGGGAACAGCAGCGAATTGCCATTGCCCGGGCCCTGTTGAACGACCCGGAACTGATCTTGGCAGACGAACCTACCGGAAATCTAGACCCCCAAACCAGTGTAGAGGTGATGAAGGTGTTGCAGGACATCAACCAAAATGGACGCACCATTATTATGGCCACCCATGACTACGCCCTGATCTTGAAGTACCCACACAAAACCTTGAAATGTGACAACAGCAAGGTTTTTGAGGTCATTCAAAAGGCAGTCTGAACAAATACAAAGTCTTGTTTTGTGGTATGTTCACCGCACTTTTAAAGGGATTGACCTCATTTTTTAAACCTTTTAGCCTGACTTACATAGTTTTAGCCGAAATTCTAAAAACACCGTTTTGAAAAACAGAGATCTTTGGATTAACCTTCTCATAGGTATGGGGCTCCTTAGTATTCCCATCCTCACTTCCCCGGATTTCAATTCTTTTAGTGAAATGGTCAGGGCCGTCGGTTTCCAACGAAATTTTCTGGGCTATCTGTTGCTCCTCATTTTTTACTACCTCAACTACTACTGGCTCGTCCCTGAATTTTATACCAAGAAAAGGCATGTGCTATATATTTCCATTTTGCTGGTATGTTTTGTGATCATCACCTATTTGCCTGATATATTTTTCAAGATGCAGGGCTTCTCCCCGGACCCAAATATGCCATTGCCCAAAAAAATGGAAGGTATTCCTATGGAACCCGGATTGGAAATGCCAAAAGAGTTTAAAAAAAGGCAACCTCCCCTCAACATATTTGAATTAAGGGATTCTTTCCTAATCCAGTTCATCACCGTGACCA
Source organism: Allomuricauda sp. (assembly GCA_020434915.1). Lineage (GTDB taxonomy): Bacteria > Bacteroidota > Bacteroidia > Flavobacteriales > Flavobacteriaceae > Flagellimonas. The sequence continues at coordinate 4,260 of JAGQZL010000128.1, forward strand.
TCTTGTCCATGCTGCTCCGATTGGATAACCGTTTAAAGGAAATGCAGAACGAGAAATTAAAAGCCGAGGTCAATTATCTTAAGGCTCAGATCAACCCCCATTTTTTGTTCAACACATTGAACAGTATCTACGCATTGACCTTGAAAAAATCCGATCAAGCCCCATGGGCCGTGCTACGACTTTCTGAGATGATGCGTTATGTGGTCACTGAAAGCCATTCCGAAAAGGTGCCGTTGGAATATGAAATCCAGTATATTTCGGATTACATAGACCTTCAAAAATTACGGATGGGAAAGCATACCGACTTTGAGTTTGAAGTAAAAGGCAACCCGAGCAAAAAAAGAATTGCTCCCATTATTCTGGTAAATTATGTGGAAAATGCCTTCAAGTATGGAATAAATCCGGACGAACCCTCCAAAATCAGTATTTTTATCAATATTGATAGCAAGGGGGTAGAACTCACGGTGGAAAACAAAATCACCGTAAAACAGAATGACCTGTTGGAAAACACCACGGAAGGAAATAAGAACACCAAAAAACGACTGGATTATTTCTACCCGAACAAATACCGATTGGACATTGATCACAGGGCCGATTTCTATGCCGTAAAACTCTATATAGAACTTACATGATCAGAGCTGTTGCACTGGACGATGAGGAATTGGCATTGGAAGTGATCCAAGCCTATTGCGGTCAATTAACATATATTGACCTGCTACACACCTTCACCGAACAGGGCAAGGCCATCCGCTACCTGAACAAATTTGAGGTAGACCTCCTTTTTCTGGACATCAGAATGCCAGAGCTCAACGGCATTGACCTGTACAAATCCCTAAAAAACAAAACCAAGGTTATCTTCACCACAGCCTATGATCATTATGCAGTGGAAGGTTTTAATGTGAGTGCCATTGATTATCTGTTGAAGCCATTTTCCTTTGAACGGTTTTTGCAGGCCGTGGAAAAAGTAAAGGCCCAACAGGAATTGGAATTGGGTGGCAATAACGACAAATCCCATTTGACCATCAGGGCAGACCTAAAACTGTACCACATAGCGCTGGAGGAGATTCTATTGATAGAGGCCATGGACGACTATGTACAGATCCATTTGGAAAATGGACAAAAAATTGTGGCCCGGTCCACCATGAAAAGTATATTGGAAAAACTGCCTCCCACCCAATTTTTAAGAGCCCACCGATCTTACATCATCCCTTTGAAAAAAATAGGGAGCATTTTTAGGGACACAGCCAAAGTTGGGGACTTTACAGTGCCCTTGGGCAAATCCTATAAGGCGAAAATTTTAAAAAATCTTTAACGGTTTTCCTTCTTCTACCGCAAGATTAAGGGCGTTTACCTCAAAAATTACACCTAACACCTTAATACACATAGTTTTATTCAAAATTAAAAACTATGAAACGAAAGGAATTTTTAAAAGGCGTAGGACTTGCGGGGCTTTCTGTCACCAGTTTGGCATTACTACGGTCGTGCTCAACAGATAGTGACACCTATCTTTTGGAGGAAGAGGACACCACTTCCGAAACTGATTCGGATACCAGTTCCGAGACATCGGGAGATTCAACGGACTCTTCCTCCAATGACACCGCGGATACGTCTTCAGATACTTCATCCAGCACAGAAACCGTAGACGATTGTGAAGTTACCCCAACTGAGACTGAAGGACCCTATCCCACACATGATCCAGAGGATTATGAACGAGTGAACATTGTTGGAGATCGGACAGGAATCGACTTGGATTTGAACATCACTATCCGAAATGTAAATGACAGCTGTAATATCCTGGAAGGGGCCATTGTGGATGTCTGGCATTGTGACAAGGACGGTAACTACTCCGAATATAGCGGATTCACCAACAACCATTTTTTGCGTGGTAGACAAGTAAGCAATACGAGTGGATTGGTAGAGTTTGCCACCATATTTCCAGGCTGGTATAACGGCCGTTCCACCCATATTCACGTACACATATATGATGCCAATGGCGACTCTCTGCTAGTTACCCAAATTGCATTCCCCGAAGGGGAAAACAGTGCCGTTGTTCGCGTAAATGCAGCAAGCGACTATGGGTACACCAAAGGAATGAATGGATACACCTACAATGCCCAGGACAATGTCTTCAGCGATGGTGTTGATGAAGAATTGGCCTCTGTTAGTGGCAGTGTCAGTGAGGGATTTACCTTAACCCACGATATATACGTAAACGCTTAAACAAAAACTCAAATGGCTACAATGGTACAACAACCGGCCAAGATATTATTGGCAGAGAAGCGGTACAGTTTTGAATCGAATGAATATCGGAGCCTGAGCACCCTCATTCAACAAAATGGAGTGGACGAGAACACCCTTAGGTTCTCCGATGAAACACTTGCCCCCCGAAAAAGTAGATTGTTCACTCCGGATCAAGATGTAACGGTTGTTCTATTGCCCTTGGTCGGTACCATTGTCTATGAATCCCTTGAAAGCAACTATCACAATACCATAAATCCTGAAGAAATTCATGTGCAACCGGTTAAAAAAGGAGATTACTTTTCCATAAAGAATCCAAGCTCAGACAAGTTGGTGAATTACCTCCAAATATGGTTGAGACACTATTCGGTCGGTGCTAAAAATTCGTTTTCCAACTACAAAAACAATGCATTGGAAACCATTTTGGAAACCCAAAACTTCAAATTACACTTCGGGGTGTTTGATGGAAGGAACGAAACCGATTTCATTACCTCCAACAATCAAAACACAGTAATGGTCTTTGTAATCAACGGGGCTTTTGAAGTACAGAACCGATTGTTGGAATCCAGGGACTGTCTGGCTCTTTGGAACACTCAAAAAATAGAAATGGAGGCACTTTCGGAAAACGCCATCATCCTCCTCTTGGAAAAATAATTCATGTTGATTTGATTTTCATTTTTTCATCTGTCCAGCCCGGAAGCCAGTAAGACTTCCGGGTTTTGTATTACCTTTTTTCAACGATTTCCCACTCCAGTATCAAACCAAAAAAACTTTTTGTTTCTTTGTCTAAATAAATTTCACCTCCATTTATGGAAATACTTGGTATTGATATTGGCGGCTCGGGCATTAAGGGTGCCTTGGTAAACGCCGAAACAGGAGAAATGCTCACCGAACGTTTCAGGGTTCCCACTCCAAAATCCAAAAAACCAAAGGACATGGCCCAGGTTGTGGCCCAAATTGTGGAACATTTTGATTACAAAGGTCCTGTTGGTTGTGGTTTCCCTTCCATTGTAAAAAATGGGGTGTGTATGTCTCCTGGCAACCTACATCCAAGTTGGGTGGGCGTGAACATTGATGAACTGTTCACCGAGCATACCGGACATGAATTCACTGTGTTGAACGATGCTGATGCTGCAGGATATGCTTCCATGAACTACGGCGTAGGCAAGGGAAAGACAGGATTGGTCATCATGATCACCATTGGAACAGGGCTTGGTAGCGGTGCTTTTTTTAACGGTGTACTCGTTCCTAACTTTGAGCTTGGACAGATTCCCTACAAAAAATACAAGAAAATTGAAAAATGGGCTGCGGCCTCCGCAAAGGAAAGAGAAGAATTAAGCTTGGAAAAATGGGCCAAGCGTTTCAATAAATTTCTGGAACTTGTTGAATTGATCGTGAGTCCCGACTTGATCATTGTAGGCGGGGGCACCTCCAAGAAATGGGATGAATTCAGTCACCTGATCGATATTGAGACCCATGTGGTAAAAGCAGAACTTATGAACCACGCCGGGATTATAGGTGCTGCCGTGGCATGCTTAAGAGAGCAACACCACGGACATTTGCACTAGACCTTAAACCGTCTTGTTTCTTTTACGATCTACTTCTTTCAAGAAAATTTTTCGTAGTCTGATATGATTGGGGGTCACCTC
>JAGQZL010000129.1 GCA_020434915.1 Allomuricauda sp.
AGGCGCACAACCTTTTGGCGGCCATCATCGATAACAACATTCAGAGCAAGACCAATTCCTTGTTACTAGATCCAAGAACCATTGGTTGGAAACGGGTGATGGACATGAACGACCGATCCCTTCGCCATGTGATCGTGGGACTTGGGGGTACCACTTCCGGAGTGCCCCGAGAAACCGGTTTTGACATTACGGCCGCTTCCGAGATTATGGCCATCCTTTGCCTGGCCGAGAGCATGACGGATCTGAAGGAACGGTTGGGTCGGATTTTTGTGGGGTACACCTACGACAAGAAACCCATTTATGCCAAAGACCTAAAAGCCGAAGGCGCCATGGCGGCTTTGTTGAAAGATGCCATAAAACCTAATTTGGTACAGACCATTGAGGGCAATCCCGCCATCATTCACGGGGGACCATTCGCCAACATTGCGCAAGGAACCAACTCGGTACTGGCCACCTTGATGGGCATGTCGCACTCGGACTATACCGTGACAGAAGCAGGTTTCGGGTTTGATCTCGGGGCAGAAAAATTCTTTGATATCAAATGCCAAAGTGCCAATTTAAAACCCAAGGCTGTAGTACTTACCACTACCATTCGAGCCCTAAAATACCATGGGGGTGCCGACTTAAAAGCATTGACAGAACCCAATGTGGAAGCCTTGAAAAATGGACTCCCCAACTTGGAAAAGCACTTGGAAAACATTGCCAAGTTCCATGTGGTCCCCGTGATTTCCATCAACCGATTTGTATCGGATACGGAAGAAGAAATTCAAGTGATCAAGGATTTGGCAGTATCAAAAGGAATTCGCTTGGCGGTGTCCGAAGTATGGGCCAAAGGCGGGGAAGGTGCTTTGGAATTGGCACAACACGTCATTGATGTGGTGGAATCCCATACCTCTGACTTTAAACCGCTTTATGATTGGAGGATGAGTGTTAAGGATAAGATTGCCACGATTGCCACCGAAATCTATGGTGCCGAATATGTGGACTATACCGCAAAGGCAAAGGCCAATTTGCGGAAAATAGCCGACCTGGGGTTGGATGCCTTACCGGTTTGTATCGCCAAAACCCAAAAATCCCTTTCGGACAATCCCAATTTATTGGGCAGGCCCAAAGATTTTATCATCACGGTGCGTGAGATTGAAATTGCGGTTGGTGCCGGTTTCCTTATTCCGATCACAGGCGATATCATGCGTATGCCCGGCTTGCCGGCGCATCCCTCCTCGGAAGGCATCGACATTAACGACGACGGGGAAATTACCGGGTTGTTCTAGATTTTCTGTAACCAATAACGCATATCCACTTCTTTGGAGATGATATCTTTCACCTCTGAAAGTTTTACACGTTGTTGGTCCATGGTGTCCCGATGGCGAATGGTCACTGTATCATCTTCCAACGTTTGGTGGTCAATGGTGACGCAGAACGGTGTTCCTGCTGCATCCTGACGACGGTAACGACGACCAACGGCATCCTTCTCATCGTAATCCACATTGAAATCCCATTTTAGTTCATCCACCAGTTTTTGGGCCACTTCTGGAAGTCCATCACGCTTCAACAAGGGAAGGACCGCAACTTTGTTGGGTGCCAAAACCGCTGGAATTTTCAACACAGTTCGGGTAGTTCCATTTTCCAATTCTTCTTCCTGAAGAGAATTGGAGAAAACAGCCAAGAACATACGATCTAAACCAATGGAGGTCTCGAGCACGTAAGGCACATAGCTTTCGTTGAGCTCTGGGTCGAAGTATTGTAGTTTTTTACCGGAGTATTTTTCATGGTTGCCCAAATCAAAATCCGTTCGGGAGTGGATTCCTTCCAACTCCTTGAACCCGAATGGGAACTTGAATTCGATATCTGCGGCCGCATCAGCATAGTGGGCCAACTTTTCATGGTCGTGAAAGCGATAGTTGTCAGCTCCCATGCCCAATGACAAGTGCCATTTCATTCGTTTTTCCTTCCAAGCTTCGTACCACTCCATTTGGGTGCCTGGTTTGATGAAGAACTGCATTTCCATCTGTTCAAACTCCCGCATACGGAAGATGAACTGACGGGCCACAATCTCGTTACGGAAGGCTTTCCCAGTCTGGGCAATCCCGAACGGAATCTTCATACGCCCGCTTTTTTGAACGTTCAAAAAGTTAACGAAGATTCCCTGAGCTGTTTCCGGACGGAGGTACAAATCCATGGCGCTTTCGGCAGAAGCTCCCAATTTGGTCCCGAACATCAGGTTGAATTGCTTAACATCGGTCCAATTTTTGGATCCAGAAAGGGGACAGGCAATCTCCAGTTCCTCGATCAACGCTTTCACATCGGCCAAATCTTCCTTTTCCAAAGATTTTGCCATGCGTTTTAAGATGGTGTCCGCCTGCTCTTGATAACCCAGCACACGTGGGTTGGTGGATAGGAATTGTTCCTTGTCAAAGCTATCGCCAAAACGTTTTTCGGCCTTGGCTACTTCCTTCTCGATCTTGGCCTCGATCTTGGCCACATGATCTTCGATAAGCACATCGGCGCGGTACCGTTTTTTGGAATCCTTATTGTCAATCAAGGGGTCGTTGAAGGCATCCACGTGGCCAGAGGCCTTCCAAGTTGTGGGATGCATAAAGATGGCGGCATCGATGCCCACAATGTTCTCATTGAGCTGCACCATGGCCTTCCACCAATATTCGCGTATATTTTTCTTCAGCTCGGCGCCGTTCTGCCCATAGTCATAAACCGCACTGAGTCCATCATAAATCTCACTGGATTGAAACACATACCCGTATTCCTTTGCGTGGGAGATTACCTTCTTAAAAACGTCTTCTTGATTTGCCATTGGGCAAAAATAGAATTTTACCCAAAAAGAAATGTCCTATTTCAGCTGAAATTCTGTACTGGCAAGCAATCTTTCGTCCTCAAAAACATTTAGGGTGTAGATTCCTTCTGCCAAAGACCCCTCTGGCACCGTTATGGCATCACAAAAACTGATTTCCTTCCCGGTATAGACCACTTCCACCTTTTTGCTATAGGTGTTGCCACTCACGGAAATGGTATTGGCATTGTCCTCGATCACGGCCATATTGGGGTCCAAAAACTGTAGATAGAGCACTTTGATGTCCCCTTTTGTGCTCGGGTCGCCCAAAATGGTTACGCAGCCCCTTAATTTTTCAATGGTAGAGGCCTTGTTGGTTTTAATGGGTCTTCCCGCCCTTAATCGGAAACCACTTCCTTCGGCATCTTGAAGTTTAAGGTAACTTTTCACCTTGAGTTCCCTTGTCAGTTCCTTGTTGGTTTCCCGTAACAAGGATTCTGTCCGTTCCATGCTAATCGCCCGTCCCCGAAGCTCTTCCAGTTGCTTGAAGGTTTCATTGTACTTACTGGCCAAAAGGCTGTTGTTGTACCTAAGAAAATTGTTTTTCAGCTTGAGACTGTCAAAACGGAGTTCCAATTTTCTAAGCTCCTTTCGGGTCTCTTTCAACTTGGTGATACTGAAATTGAGCCTGCCCACGGAATCCAACAATTGCTGTACCCTGAACCGCGAGGTCTGCAATTCGATCTCATTGACTTCGTTGAGCCCGGAAAGTCTGTCCACTTCCGCTCTCATCAAGGTCAAATCTTTCACCAAAAGCGACTTTTCCTCTTCCAAAAACGACATCTGGTTCTTGGATTGGGCATAGCTGTAGTAGAAGGCTATCAAAATACCCACAATGACCGCAACAAGGGCGGCAAAGATAATCTTGTAGTTGAAATTGTTATCTTGGGGGTTCATGGGTTGACAGACTACTCTTAACGCGTATAAGATTTGATACCAAAAAGGTTGGCTAAGATAATAAACGAGATTAACAACATCCTATTGCCAAGGGTATGTTTTGGATGTAATGCCCGATTATTTAGGGGAGAACACATTTTGTGTGCCGTTTGTCGACATGATGTGCCACTCACCGATCATAACTTTGTGCAAGAGAACGCCGTAGACCGCATTTTTTATGGTAGAATCCCCATAAAAAAGGCTGCTTCCTTTACTTTTTTCTCAAAAAACGGTCTGGTGAAAAATCTCCTGCACTGGTTAAAATACAAAAATCAAGAGCAAATCGGGACATTTTTGGGTGAATGGTGCGGTGCAAACTTGGCCAATGACCCCAATCTTGAACATATAGATGTGGTCATCCCCGTGCCCCTCCATACCAAAAAATTGAAGAAACGAGGATACAACCAAGTAGCAAAGTTTGCCCAAGAGGTGGCCAAAAGCCTTCAAGTGGCATATAGGGATGATTTATTGGTGAAAACCATCAATACAAAAACACAGACCAAAAAAGACCGGCAATTGCGATGGGAAAGTTCCAAAGAGGCCTTTCAACTGAACCCTGCCTCACCATTCCAATACAAACATGTACTGTTAGTGGACGATGTGATCACCACCGGGGCCACCATTGAATCCTGTGCCCATGTATTTATGCAACGCAAAGACATTGAGGTCTCGGTTTTAAGCATGGCGGTAGTGCCATAGGGTTAAAATTTATTAATGGTTTGCCCCAGTTTTTAAATTAGTTGTTTCTTTGTTCCACATTGGTTTTAGGCATGTCGTACATAAAAAAAATGTTGGGTCTCCTTTTTTTTGCCTTCATGGTGCTAGCCCTATGGCAATGTGCCAAAAGAGGTTCTCCCAGTGGTGGTCCTAAGGACACTACCCCGCCACAACTGGTACGTACCGAGCCTGAAAATTTCTCCACCAACTTTAAGGAAAAGAAAATTCGGCTCTATTTTGATGAACTGATCAAGTTACAGGATGTACAGAACCAATTGGTGGTATCTCCCCCTTTTAAAAATGCCGCGGAGATAACCCCGCAGGGGACCCCTAGCAAGTATATTGAGTTGGTGATCAAGGATACCCTTCGGGAAAAAACTACCTATACCATCAATTTTGGACAAAGCATTGTAGATAATAACGAGGGTAACCCAAACAGTTTCCTGACCTATGTTTTTTCCACGGGTGATTATATTGATTCGCTTTCCGTATCCGGTGCAGTGAAAGATGCGGAAAACCGAAAACCGGACGAGTTCATCAGTGTCATGCTCTACGAAATGGACAGCACCTACAACGATTCCACCATATTCAAAAGCCCGCCGTTATACATTACCAACACAGGGGATAGTCTCCCATTTTTTGAACTAAAAAACCTAAAAGCAGGCAAATATGCCCTTTTTGGCCTTAAGGATGTGAACAAAAACAACAAGTTTGACCAAAATCAGGATAAAATCGGGTTCATACAAGATACCGTGACCATCCCGACGGATTCCATCTATCTGTTGAACATGTTCAAGGAACAGCCCAATTACAAAATGTCCGTCCCCAGTTTTGTGGCCAAAAACAAGATTATTTTTGGATACCAAGGTGATTATAGGGACATGCATATTGAACCCTTGACCACATTGCCAGATTCTGTTCGAACGACCATCCTAAAAGAACGGGACAAGGACACTTTGAATTTTTGGTTGACACCTACGGATTTGGATTCCATCATCTTTACGGTTACCAACCAAAAGGTGGAAGCTATTGACACCTTTACGGTAAAGACACGGGATTTACCCTTGGATTCGCTGAAAGTATCCAACAATGCCCGTGGCAATTTCAATATTGAGGACACCTTCCGTCTATTGGCCAATACACCCATTGCACAAGTTGATACCAGTTTGATCTCATTAATGGTCAGTGATTCCATTCCAATGAAATTTACCCAAAAACTGGACTCCTTGAAGAATACCATTGATTTTGATTTTGAGGCGGAACCCAATCAAAAATATTCCTTCAACTTGTTGCCAGGGGCCATCACCGATTTCTTCGGGATGCAAAACGATACCTTGGACTATAAACTTGCTACAAGTAGTTTGGCTGATTATGGGAACCTAAGGCTCAACCTTGGTGGCGGGGTCACGTATCCTGTAATTGTACAGTTGATGGACGATAAAGGTGAGGTGAAGCGTGAAATTAAGGCCGCGGAATCCCAGATTTTCGAGTTCAATAACCTAGAGCCGGCCAGCTATGTGGTCCGAGTCATTTTTGATGCCAATGGCAATGGGAAATGGGATACCGGAAACTATTTGGAGAAACTACAACCTGAAAAAATAAGTTATTATCCCGGAGCCATAGAAATGAGGGCCAACTGGGAGAAGGAGGAGACGTTCATCCTATCAAATTAAAGGAATCCCTATCTTCCAAAAACTTCAATTTTTCCCTGGTGTCCGTAATATGCCCTTTGTCCAATGTGGCAAATAGGATTTCCTCTTTTTCAGAGTAGGCCAATTGTCTTCCCAAGACATCATAAACTGCGGAATGACCCGGATATTCATAACCCAAACCATCAACACCTATCCGGTTTACGCCAATGCAATAGGCCATATTTTCTATGGCACGGGCCTGGAGCAGTGTATCCCACGCGTTAATCCGAGGTTTTGGCCAGTTGGCAACGTAAATCAGAACATCATATCCTTCCACATTTCGTGCCCAAACAGGAAAACGTAGGTCGTAGCAAATCAACGGACATAGCTTGAACCCTTTATATTCCACGATGACTTTTTCCTTCCCTGCTGTATAGGCTGCATCCTCACCGGCGAGGGTGAACGAGTGCTTTTTGTCATAGCTTTTGTGGGATCCATTCGGATACACAAAAAACAATCGATTGTAATAGCGCTCGCTTTCTTGATAGACCACACTCCCGACAACGGCAGCCTTCAATTTTTGGGCCCATTCTTTCATCCATTGAAGGGTACTATTCCCTTCTGCTGCATCCAGATTTTCGGGATGCATGGTAAACCCGGAAGTAAACATTTCAGGAAGAATGATCAAATCCACAGTATCGGGCATGGAGGCCATCTTTTCCGCAAACATTTTTCTATTGGCTTCAGGATGTTCCCAATGCAGATGGGACTGTATCAGTGCTATGTTGAGTGTTTTATTCATTCGATGCTTTCCAACATTTTGATCATGGATTTAAAATCTTGCTCCTTGGCGTGGTCAAGGGCTGTTTTTCCACGAGCATCTTTTATGGAGACATCTGCACCATATTCCAAAAGCAATTTAACCATGTCTTCACGATTGAAGGTGACCGCATAGATCAAACAGGTGGCTCCCATGGCATTTTTATGGTTTACGTTGGCACCAGCATCTATCAACAACGCAGCGATATCCACATATCCCTTAAAACACACCCCCATTAAAGCAGTGTTGCCGGAACCGTCCTTGGCATCGACCTGTGCTCCCTTTTCCAATAGAAGCTTGGCCAAATCTTCATGGCCATAGTATGTGGCAAGCAATAATGGTGTTGAACCTCTTTGGTCATTGACTTCCAACAACTTGGGATTATTCGCAATTTGGTCGGCCACTGCCCTTACATCGCCATTTCTGATTGCGTTAAAAAAAGCTTCTATGTTGCTCATTGTACGATGAAATTTATAAAAAAACTGCCACAACCGTTCTAGGTCATGGCAGTCTTTACCTTAATTTTCCTTTTCTTTTATATCCAATTAAGCCAGATCAAAACGATCTAGGTTCATCACTTTGGTCCAAGCGGCCACGAAATCTTTTACAAGTTTCCCTTTGCCATCTTCTGAAGCATATACTTCGGCCAAGGCCCGTAGGATGGAATTGGAACCAAATACCAAGTCTGCTCGTGTACCGGACCATTTAAAATCCCCGGTCTTACGGTCACGGCCTTCATAAAGGGATTTCTCTTCGTTGGCAGCCTTCCACTCGGTGGACATGTCCAACAAGTTCACAAAGAAATCGTTGCTCAACACCCCGATGTTATCTGTAAAGACACCATGTCTTGAACCGTCAAAGTTGGCACCCAATACACGCAGACCACCCACAAGAGCAGTCATTTCTGGAGCTGTAAGCGTCAACAATTGGGCTTTGTCAACCAACAAATGTTCAGCTGGCACCTTTACACCTTCAACCACATAATTTCTGAAGCCATCATAAGGCGTGTTCAGGTAGTTCACGGATTCAATCTCGGTTTGATCTTGACGGGCATCGTTTCGTCCGGGAGCAAATGGTACTTCTGTGGAAACACCAGCATCCTTAGCAGCTTTTTCAACAGCGGCGCTACCGGCCAACACGATCATATCGGCCAAGGAGATTTTCTTGCCTCCA
>JAGQZL010000012.1 GCA_020434915.1 Allomuricauda sp.
TTCCCTAAAATATTTCGCTTTTCGAAGGGTGGCCATGCGTTCATTGGCCCAAAAACCCCGTAACAACGACATAGACACCCCGGCGCTGTACAACCCATCCTCCGGTAGCGTTTCATCCGGATTGATGTAGGTGCCTTCACTCTGCTGAAAGTTTCCCTTGAGCTCTATTCCAAACCAGGTCGGAATCTTGAAAGTGGTGTTAAGACGGTCCCAGTACTTGGTATCCTTAAACTCCTTGCGCTCGTAGTCCACCTCCACCTTGGGATCGAACCCACCCCTTGCCTTCATAAGGTTGGCCTGCCCAACGGCAATGTTCAACTGGGCCTGCTTGGCAATGGGATGGTATTTCTTCACATACCCCAAGTATTCCTTGAAACCCAACACCAAAGTGTCATGCTGACCATATAGCGAGCTACTTCCAATGAGCAAAAGGATACAAACAGATAGAAAGAGTTTATTTCTTTTTGGCATCTGTGCTTTCGTTTTGGGGTTGATAATAATTGGGCGGGAAGCCATTGAGCTGTCGCCAGAGTTCGAACCAAATGGGCACATCTTCCAATAAGGCCAAGGTACTTGCCCCAGATCCTACCCGAATGTCCTTTGGCCAGGGAGCTTCTTCCTCATCAGGGGCCAAAAGCACCCTATATTTTCCATTGGGACTGATAAACGTTTCTATGGCCACAACTTTTCCACCAAAGGTTCCATAGGATACATTGGGCCATCCACTGAACACGATGGCGGGCCAGCCATCAAACTGGATACGTACCTTTTCGCCCACGTGGATCAAGGGAAGGTCTATGGGATCCACATAGGTTTCCACTGCTATATCATAATTGGCAGGCATGATTCCCACCAGTTGTGCGCCCTCCTTAAAGGTTTCCCCAATCCCGGATTGAATGGCCTTGTTGATATAACCACTCTGTGGTGCACGGATATAAAGCAGACTGTTCCGTATTTCGTAATTGGTATACTCGTTTTCCAACTTGGTCACCTGTGCCTCGGAATCGTACTGGTTGGACTGGGCAGTGAACAAATCACTTTGCGCTTTCGAAATCTTATCGGTGTATTCTGCTTGGACCCGGTTGATCTCCACTTGGGCATTGATCACATCATTTTTGCTCGCCAACAGTTTGTTTTCCTGACTGATGAGCTTTGCCTGTGCCTCTTGCTGTTTTAAACGCTTTTCTTCTACATCCGTGACTGCTTTCAGCCCCTCTTCCTGCAATTGCACCACACGATCATACTGTCGCTGTGCAATGGTAATGCTGGTTTTGGCCGCCTCTAGGTCAATACTGTCACTCTGCACCTTCAATTTGGACTGCAAAAGCTTATTCTTCGCCTGCTCCAACTTCAGCCCACGTTCCTGTGCCAAGGCTCCAATCTGCTGTTGCAAGGCCTTTACTTTTTCTTGATACGATATAACGGACATGGACTTTGCCTTGATCTGTTGCCCGGTCCGCTCCACCAGATTGGGGTCAAAGTATTCACTCTTCACTTCCGAAATATGTAGGATGGTATCCCCTTTTTCCACAAAATCGCCTTCCCGCACGTACCATTTTTCAATTCGGCCCGGGATGGGTGATTGGATGGTTTGGGGACGCTGATCTGGTGTCAACGTGGTCAAGAATCCCCTACCTGATATGGTCTGCGTCCAAGGCAGGAACAGGATAATGAGTACAATTATTGAAAATGCCGCCAAAAAACGGTTGAATTGTTTGTAATGCCTTTTATGGAATACCTTTTTGCCAGCCTCGTAGCCTGTGATATCCACTTTTTCGTTCAACTTGCTATGTGATGATATATTCAGCATGTTCTTTACTTTAGGTTGACCAATTGACCTTTCTCCATTCGCACAATCTGATTGCAATACTCCTTCCACTTCGGATTTTCACTGACCACCACCAAGGCCCATCCATTATTGGGGTCCGCCAAGAACTCCATGATTTGCTTGGTCTCTTGGTCGTTGCATTGATCAAGGGGATCTTTGAGAACCATCAGTTTGGGTCGGATAACAATGCTCCTGGCCAAAACAATCTTTCTGGAAATAAAATCAGGTATTTTTTTACCCTCCGGATATAGAATTGTCTGGAGGCCTTTTGGCTGTTCCTTCACAAATTCGGTAAGGCCCACTTTATCCAGGGCCCAATACACATCTTCCATTGGAATGTCCTTGTTACCAAAGGTAATGTTGTCCAAAATGGTTCCTTCAAAGGGATATTCCTCCGTAAGGGAATGGCCCAATTGCGAGCGATAGGCTTTTAGATTGATTCCTGACAAGGATACATTGTTCACAAAAATATTTCCCTGGTCTGGTTCTATGACGCCGGAAATCAGACGAAGGAGCGTAGACCTCCCCGAGCCATTCGGACCCAAAATCAAGATTTTACTATCGGGGCGAATATCCAAAGAGACGTTTTTGATGATTCTTTTATCCCTACCCGGCACATTATAACTTATATCTTGAAGTTCGATATGCAATCCTTGGTCCCCATAAAAAGGGGTTTCCCCATCTTGGGGTTCCAATTCTTTATCGACCACTTGTCCCAATTTTTCCAAAGAGGTCAGCAGATCATAAAAAGTTTCCAACCCCATGATCATTTTTTCCACGGAATTGATCACCAACAAAATAATGATCTCCGCCGCCACAAATTGTCCAATGTTCATTTGTTGGTCCAAAACAAGAAGGCCTCCGATCAACAATAATCCCGCGGTCACCAATACCTTAAACCCGATCATCTGGATGAACTGGAGCACCAATACGCGAAAGTGACCTTCCCTGGCATCCAAGTATTCGGTTACCAATGCATCATTCTTATTAATGGCATGGGATGTTTTTCCAGATAGTTTAAAACTGATAATGGAGCGGGCTATTTCCTGAATCCAATGTGCTACTTTGTACTTGATCTTGGATTCTTCCAAACTGGTATCCAAGCCTCGTTGGGCCGTAAATTTAAAGACAACATAGATCAACAAAAGCAATAGTATGCCATAAATGATGAAGAATGGATGGTAAAACGAGAGCAATAACAGTCCAAAAACAATCTGTAGCAACGCAGCAGGAAAGTCAATCAATATTTTGGACAATGACTTTTGGATTGTCAATGTATCAAAAAAGCGATTGGCCAATTCCGGGGGATAGAAATTCTTTAGCTCGCTCATCTTTATTTTTGGGAACCTGTATGCAAATTCAAAAGAGGAGCGGGTAAATATTTTCTGTTGAAGGTTCTCAATGATCCTGATCTGCATCAACTGTAAAGCTCCCACAAAAGCGACCCCTATGGTCACCAAAATAACAAGGACTATCCATGAGGTGCTCACCCGGGCACCTTGTATGAGATTGATGATGGCCTGGATGCCCAGTGGTAGGGACAGGTTTACCAGCCCAGCAAAGATTGCATAATAAAAAATTTGAAAAATGTCCTTCTTGTCCAAGGAAAGCAACCCCATAAGGCGTTGCCACGCGGTAAGAATGTTTTTAGCCATTAACATCTAAGTTTAGGGTTCTGGATATCAAATCCTTAAAAAATTTGGTTGGGGTAACGGTGGTATTACAATTGGTGAGCACGGGGAAATGTTCCTGCAGAAAATATTGATGTAAAGAACCTTCCAAGACCGAACTCGCCAGACTCTTTGAATAGGGATAGGAGGCATCCACATCAGCTATCATTTCACTTAACCGGCAAACCAGCCTCTTATAAATAATGAAATAGCCCTCCTTATTTTCCTGACTTACTTCTTTTACCAGGTAGGATTTGGAATATTCATTGACGATGATCCTATTTAAGATTACCTCATTGATATGGGAAAATGCATTGTCCTCCTCTACACTTTGGGTCAAAATTTCAATGGCCCGATCCAGCTTTTGGATGGGGTCCGATATGCCGTTGGTAGCAAAGACCATTTTGTATTCCATCCATCCCCAATACCAGGATGCCAAATAGAGCAATAGTTTGTGCTTGTTCTCAAAATACCGGTAGATGGAACTTTCATTGGAATTGATCCGAACCCCCAATTTCTTGAAGGTGAAACTTTCAAAGCCCATTTCATCAATCAATAAAATACTTTCCTCTATAATTTTTTTCCCAAGGCTTTAAGATTCTGGATCCTTGATATATAATTTATCATTGATTCCCATCCTCAAGGACTTCATCAACACATCCATTTTATTCCATTTTAAAATAAATTCTCGCTAAAATAATAGTATTACTATCATTATTCAATACTTTAACTTTCAATTAACGGTTCGGTATTTTGACTTACTTTTGAAAAAAAACTGTGCAAAATGGAAAAACACCGATGTGGATGGTGTCTTGGCGACCCCCTGTATGAAGCTTATCATGATATGGAATGGGGCGTTCCTGTTAAAGATGACGACACGCTTTTCGAATTTTTGATTCTGGAGACCTTTCAAGCTGGTTTGAGTTGGATCACGGTGCTCCGAAAACGGGAAAATTTCCGCAAGGCCTTCGATAATTTTGATTACAAGAAAATAGCTGGGTATCCTCAAAATAAAATAGAGGATCTACTGCAAGATCCGGGAATCATCAGAAATAAATTGAAGGTCCATGCCACCGTCTCCAACGCCAAGGCCTTTATGGAAATACAGGAAGAATTTGGAAGTTTTAGCAAGTACATTTGGGATTTTGTGGATGGTGAACCAGTAAAAAACACATGGCAAAACTACAAGGATGCCCCCGCTACCACGCAAATTTCGGATGCCATTAGCAAGGATTTGAAAAAACGTGGGTTCAAATTTGTTGGAAGTACGGTCATCTATGCCCATATGCAAGCCACGGGAATGGTCAACGATCACGAAGTAAATTGTTTTAGGCACCATGAAGTATAGGGTTCTTTCTCTACTGATCCTCTGTCTTTGCCAAACAGTTTTGGCACAAAACAAGTACGAGCGGGAAACCCGGATCAAACGCGAACAGTTTCCAAAAAATGCCCTTGACCTTATCCAAGACCAGCTATCCCACGCTAAAAGAATCCGGTTTTACCAAGAAACCGACAGCACTAAAAATAGTTATGAGGCCAAGTTCAAAAAAGGGAGGCTGCACTACAGTGTTGAATTTGATCAAAACGGTGTTTTGGAGGATATCGAATTTAGAATTACCGAGGTGGACATTCCCGAGGAGACTTGGCTGGCCATTACCCAACATTTAGAGCAAAATCATCCAAAATATCGCATCAAAAAAATCCAACAGCAATATCCTGCGGGACAGCAAACCCTGGAAAAGACCGTTCATGATGCCTTCCAGAATCTAATCTTGGACTATGTAAACTATGAAGTGGTCTTTGCTGCAAAAGCAAACAAGGGTTTTCAAACTTACGAGGCCCTTTTTAATTCCGAAGGACAATTGATCATTCTCCGTAAATCATTCCCTCCAAGTTACGATCATGTACTTTACTAAGTGGCCCATTGCCCTACTCTTACTACTTTGCAATTGTTGGTTAGGTGCCCAAGAAAACCTTACGGGGTATTGGCAACCTCAATTTTCGTTCAATTATGATGTTACCGGCACCTATTCCCAAAACTTTTTAGTGGCCAATCGTAATTACATTTTGGAAGAGCAGCAATTTTTATTGAAGGGCAGACAATTGGATTTGGCCCATTTTTCAACATTGAAGATCCAGGACAACCAAAGTATTGCTCTTGGGGTGCAGTACAGGTTCAGGAGCAATTTTGAAAACAAGGAAAATGAACTTCGGTTCACTCAGCAGTATAACATTACCCATAAACCCAATGTGGTTCGATTTGGGCATCGCCTAAGGGTGGAACAACGGATTACCAAGCCACTTACCATCCATAGGTTTCGGTATCGCTGGGCCTTGGACTTTCCTTTGAAAGGTGAAAACCTAGATCTGGGGGAACCCTACTTTGTAGGTTCTTTTGAAAACCTTTTGAGCGTTTCCAAAGGCAATTCAAGTCAATATGATTTTCGCCTCACAGGGCAAGTAGGTTTGCAAATAGGTCCAACCTTAAAATTACAAGCTGGCATGGAGTACCGATTGGAAGATTATGCTTCATCTTTCCCAAAAAATGTGATTTTTTTGTTGACCACTGCCCAGCTATCCCTGTAAAATCCCCATAAATTTTTCCCTGGGGACCAATTCTGCCCCCAAACTTTCCAAATGCTCCGTATACACTTGGCAATCAATTAGTCTATATCCTTTCCGATGGAGTTCCTGAGCCATTTTTATAAAAGCGAATTTTGATGCATTCGGCACTAAGCTGAACATACTTTCACCGCAAAACACATGGCCAAGATCTACGCCATAAAGCCCGCCAACCAGCTCCCCATCTTGCCATACTTCGTAGGATTTTGCATGTCCCTTTTCATATAGCTTTTTGTAGGCCGATTTCATTTCAAGGGTAATCCAAGTGCCCTCTTGACCTTGTCTAGGCACCTTGGCGCAATAGTCCAAGACCTTGTTAAAACAAGTATTTTGGGTCAACTGGAATGTGTTGTTCCTAAACACTTTACGCATGCTTTTGGAAATTTTTACCCTTTCCGGAAACAAAACCATTCTGGGGTCCGGGGACCACCAAAGAATGAGGGAATCATCATTAAACCAAGGAAAAATACCGTTTCTGTATGCCAGCAAAAGTCGTTCCGGGGACAAATCGCCTCCCACAGCAAGTAATCCTTCAGCGTTGGCAGCCTCCACCGGTGGAAACTCCAAACGTTCGGTCAAAAAATAAAGGGGCATTTCTTCTCCGTAGTTTTCCAAAACGCAATTTTCACTAAAAATACGGATTAGGCTAAAAAATGAGAAGACCTGCAATGAAAAGCACACTGCCCACCAGCATAAACAACAACGTATAAGGTAAGATCTCCTTGGCCTTCAATTTGGTGATTCCCAAAAGTGGCAATGCCCAAAACGGTTGCAACATATTGGTTACCTGGTCTCCATAGGCCAATGCCATGATCGACTTTGGCAATGGAACCCCCAATTGCAATGCCGATTCCAAAACCAAAGGCCCTTGAACAGCCCATTGCCCACCGCCACTGGGCACAAAAATATTGACCACCCCTGCACTCAAAAAGGTAAATATCGGTAGGGTAGTACTCGTACTTATGGACACAAAAAAGTCAGATATGGCATTGATCATTCCACTGCCCGCCATAATTCCCATAATCCCGAAATACAATGGGAATTGTATCAGAATTCCAGCGGTGTCCCCTATTGCTTCCTCCACAGCCATCAGAAAACTCTTGAAACTACCATGTAGTAAAATGGCCAATCCCAACATGAAAAAATTAAGCATATTGGGGGTGATGTTCAGTGTTTGGAGGGCTGGGAGGTATTGCAGCAAAAAAACCAATAGGATCAACACTCCAAAGAAAGTTGCCATTCCTTTGGAATAATCCAACTTTTCTGCTCCCTTTACCTCTTTTCCTTCAATGGAATTGAATTCATAGGTATTCAATTCGATGGCCGTAGGGTTTGACTTTTTACCCAAAAAATATACAAGGAGGGTGATGGACAGCGCCACCGAAGCAAACAAAATAAGATTCCAATAACTGAAAACGGTCAAGGAAGTAGATATGGCATCGGGAAGGTTTTCCAATATTCCGGAGGTGGAAATACCCTGCAACAATTCCTGTAAATGACCTTCCTCGGACACTTTTATAGGTGCAGACCCACTAATTCCGCCATGCCACACCATCAAACCGGAATACCCACATGCCCCAATCAATGGGTAGTTAATAGGTATGCCTTTGGATTTTGCATATTCCCCTACCTTTCTTGCCAAAATGGCCCCAAAAATGAGTCCCAGACCCCAATTGAAAAAGGACACCAACATGGTAGGCAACGCTACCAATACAGCAGCGTTGGAGGAGTTACTGACCAATCCCGTGATTCTTAAAATGAGGTGTTCCAACGGTTTGCTCAACACCAGCACGTGGCCCAATACCAAAATAAGCATCATTTGATAGGCAAAGACCAGAAGACCATTGTTCCAAATCCCATTTTCCCAATGGGAAAGTATGTCAAACAGATGGTCCTTGGAAATTGCATCACCCGTAAAGACCAATGCCAAAACAATGGTCAAAAGGGTCAGAAGTACTGCAATGGTGAACGGAGAAGGCAAAAACCTTCTAAACAGATGCCCTATTACCTTGGTAAGGCCCAAAACAATTTAGAATGGAAGATCGTCGTGGTCTTCCTCGTTCAGGTCGTCCACTGGCTCAAAGGCTTCCATAGGGGGTACGGGAGGCATGTTATCGGTATTTGCCTCGGGTTGCAGGCTCTCGACCCTCCACCCTTGAATGGAATTGAAATATTTGGTCTCTCCCTGCGGATTTACCCATTCCCTTCCTCTTAGATTGATGCTCACCTTTACCATTTGCCCAACACTGTAACTGTTCAGCAAATCACATTTATCCTGAACAAACTCCACCAAAATATGTTGGGGATATTGCTCTTCGGTGGTTACCACCAACTCTCTTTTCCTGAAACCATTGTTTCCATACGTCTTGGTCTCGTCGATCATTTTGATTCTTCCCTGAACTTCCATGTATGTTAATTTTTATTGAATTTCAAAAGTACATAAAATGAATTCCTTTGGAACCCGTTATTTCAACGAAGTATTAACATGTTTTCCATTTTCCACTATCTTTAATTACAATTCCACCGACCATGAACTTCAGTCCTAAAAGGAAGACTTCCAATATCATTATGCTGATCTCGGCCTTTGTGATTGTCAGTCTCATTCTTTGGAACACCAATAGTTTTTTCAAAAAGTTCAAGGAGGAGGAACGCTTGAAGATGGAAATATGGGCCACCGCCCAGTTGGAACTCATACAATCCCCCGTGGATCAGGAATTGGGAAACCTGACCTTGAAGGTAATGGGCAACAATACGTCCACCCCCATGATCTTGGTCAATGAAGAAGGATCCTACAAGACCCATAATATCCCCGAGGACAAGATTGGGGACAGTGTCTACATCCAAAAAAAGATTGCCCAGTTCAAAAATGAGAATGATCCCATTCAAATAATCCAGGAAGGTGAATTGTTGGAAACCCTCTACTATGGCAATTCAGAGGTTTTGAACAAACTAAAATATTATCCGTTGGCACTGCTATTGATCATTTGTTTGTTCGGAGCGGTCATTTTCTTCTTTTTTAGGACGAACAAAGCCTCGGAACAGAACAAACTTTGGGCTGGGATGGCAAAGGAAACGGCCCATCAAATTGGTACACCTCTAACATCTCTTTTGGGTTGGAACGAGTTGTTGAAAACGGAAAACATCAACCCGGATGT
This sequence comes from Allomuricauda sp., assembly GCA_020434915.1. Taxonomy (GTDB): domain Bacteria; phylum Bacteroidota; class Bacteroidia; order Flavobacteriales; family Flavobacteriaceae; genus Flagellimonas. The sequence continues at coordinate 9,276 of JAGQZL010000012.1, forward strand.
GACCAAGGAAATTGCAAAGGACATTGATCGTTTGCAGACCATCACGGAACGTTTTTCCAAAATTGGGTCCATTCCAGAGCTACACGAGCACGACATTGTCTCTGAAACAAGGAAAGCCTTTGACTATTTGAAAAAAAGGAGTTCCAAATTGGTCCACTTTTCCTTCAGCAGTAATGTGGAGGAAGCACATGTGCTACTAAACCCGCCCCTGTTCAATTGGAGTATTGAAAACTTGGTAAAAAATGGTATTGATGCCATGCGCGGAAAGGGCAACATTGCCATCCAAATTGAAAAGAAGGGTCATGTGGTGAACATTTTGATATCGGATACGGGTCATGGCATCCCAAAGAGCGATTGGCAAAACATTTTCAATCCCGGGGTTACTTCCAAAAAAAGAGGATGGGGATTGGGACTTTCCTTGGTAAAAAGAATTGTGGAAGAGTACCACAAAGGAAAAATTAAAGTATTTTCGTCCAGTAAGGAAGGAACAATCATGCAAATTTCCCTGAGAGCAAATGAACACTGAGCTATGGCAAAGGAAAAAAAACTCGTACTAAAGGAAGCTGATATTACCAATAACTGCCCCAAATGTTATAACCAAGAACTAAAGCTTACCTTTTACCAAAAGCACACCTTTAATGCGTTCTATCATAGAACGACCAACGAGGTAACGCACGAAATCAAATGTAAAAAATGTGATTCCACCATTTATCCGGTGGATTGGACACCGGACATAGAGCGGGTGTTCGACTATTACAATAAATTGGTCACTGCAGATCGCTCTGCGGTTAGGTTTACCACCCTATTTTTTATTGTGTTGATATTGCTGCTGTGTTTGGTGGCAGCTGGGGTTTATTTTTATCTAGAAAGCCTTAATTAAGGAACGCCTTGATTTCCTCGGCTACTTTTTCGAACTCTTCGGGAGTCAAACTTTCCTTATGTTGAAAAGTAGCATTGGCCATACTTTGTAGAGGAATCAAATGAACGTGTACGTGTGGCACCTCCAACCCAATAACGGTCATTCCCACCCGCTTACAGGGAACTGCTTTTTCCAAGGCCATCCCCACTTTTCTGGAAAAGGCCATGAGCTTCATATAAGCATCCTCATCCATATCCAGAATCTTATCAACCTCCTTTTTGGGAACACATAAAGTATGTCCTTTAGAATTTGGGTTGATATCCAAAAACGCAAAATTGTATTCGTCTTCGGCTATTTTGTAGCAGGGAATGTCCCCGTTGATAATTTTGGTAAAGATGCTGGCCATTTGGTGTTGTTTTTAAATAAAAAATCCCGTCGTAAGACGGGATTAAATATAAAGATTTTAATGGGTGTTAGTCCCTTGTAATTTCCAAAATTTCCAATTTTAGGGTTCCGTTGGGCACTTTGATTTCGGCCACATCGCCTACGGATTTTCCCAACAATCCCTTTCCAATGGGAGAGGTTACCGAAATTTTACCGGTTTTCAAATCCGCTTCACTCTCGGCCACCAACGTGTATTTCATCTGCATACCATTGGCCTGGTTCTTCAACTTAACGGTGGAAAGCACCAATATTTTGGAAGTATCCAATTGGGATTCGTCAATTAAACGTGCATTGGCCAAGGTTTCCTCCATTTTGGAAATCTTCATCTCCAAAAGTCCCTGGGCCTCTTTTGCTGCATCATATTCAGCGTTTTCGGACAAATCCCCTTTGTCACGTGCCTCTGCAATGGCCTGTGATGCCTTGGGACGTTCCACATCCTTGAGCTGGTTCAACTCATCCCTCAATTTCTTTAATCCTTCCGCTGTATAATAAGATACGTTGCTCATATCATCGGTTTTTAATGCAAAAGAACATTGAAGAAAATCAATATAATTTCCCCAATGAACTCGTTCTCTACAAATACAAAAAATCCTCAACGATTCCCATGACCTGCATGGATTTTTTGCGAGGATTTAACGCAAATATAGGCAATTTTTGTTCAACTTTGTTGAAGTCATAGTAAGAAACCCCCATTATGAAGTACTTTTGGAACACAATCCTACTTGTTTTTCTAATTTCCTGTAGCTCAGATAGTACCAACAGAAATCCGTATCTCCAAGAAGTCAATTTTAGGTTTGAAGCGAACCTTAATCTTCCCCTCTACACCAACTTGAACACCATTGCCAATCCTGTTTATATTGGGAATAGCGGAGTGGGTACAAGGGGTGTTTTTGTGGTCAAGTCCAGTTTGGACACCTACTACGCCTTTGAAGCCAGTTGTCCCAACCACGCCCCCAACAATTGTTCTACCATGACCATTGACGGGATCAATGTTGTATGCAGCTGCGAAGGATATACTTACAATCTACTGACGGGCCAGCAATTGGATAGACCAAATGATGGTAAAAGATACTATGACCTTTTGTTTTACAGCGCCACCCAAAGTGGTAATGTGGTCATTATCTCAAACTGATTAGATAATCCCCAAAATATGGTCCATCACCCAACTGGTATGCATTCCGGATTTTCCAGTGGATGGATGGTTGTCTTTTCCCAATAAATGGCTCCTAATGTTCTCCACATGGTATTGTTGAATATGTTCCGGATGCTCAATTTCCAACATTTGATTTTCTGATTCGCTTTCCAGTTGTATGGGTGCTTCATCCAAAACGGAAAAGGTGATTTTCCCCTTGGAGCCCCATATTCCCACTTTGTCCTCTCGTATATGGGTGCCAAAGTTCCAAAAGCCCTCCCCGGTAATACCTCCTTGGTGCAGCCATGAACCGGAAACTGCATCAAAAGAAGAATAAAACCCTTGTTGATTTTGGGCAAACCCACTGGCTTGCTTTATATCCCCCAATAAAAAAGTGAACAAATCGAGGCCATGACTGGCCAAATCATCAAAATACCCTCCCGGGGCAATTTGAGCATCGGTGCGCCAATTGTACTTTCCGCTTAAATCCATATCGTTGGGCGGTTTGGTCTTTTGCCAATGAATGTGCCTTACCTCTCCAATCAAACCCTTATCCAGCCATTCCTTCACCTTGAGAAATCTGGGTAGTGAACGACGATAATAGGCCACGAACAGGGGAATCCCCTTTTCCTTGAACGCATTGTAAATGGCCTGACTGTCTCGATAATTGGGTGCCATGGGTTTTTCCACACAACAAGGCTTGCCCGCTTTGGCTACTTGTAAAGCATAAAATTTATGGCTATCGGGTGGCGTGGCAATATAAACGGCATCTATTTTGGGATTGTTGATGACCTCTTCGGCATTGGTGGTCCATTGTGAAATTCCATGCCTTTTGGCATAGTCTTCTGCCTTTTGGGCATTACGCCGCATTACCATGGCCACTTCAAAACCAAAGGTTTTTTGATAAGCGGGCACGCTCTTTTTTTCGGCCACACCGCCACAGCCAATCACACCCCACCGCAGTGGCCTTTCTTCGGAAAAATGAAAATGGGATTCTGCCATTATGCTAAAATTACAGAATCCCAATCATTAATCTATCCTAAAAATTGATGGTGGCCCCTACCAAAAAGTTGATACCTGCTTGGGGATAGTATCCGGCGCCTTCAATGGTGGTAATCGTTCCTGGATTGGAAAAATCATCATCATAGGTATAGAAATACCCATTGGAAACAATGTCAGCATCAAAAATATTGTTCACCAAACCAGAAAGCACAATGCTTTTCACAAACGAATTGGTCTCTATTACATATTGTACATTGAAATCGGTTTGGGTATAACTATCCAAGGTCGATCCTTCCGAATCTATATTTCCCATATACTGCTTGCCCACAAATTTGGACAATAGGGAAACCTGTAAATTCTGATGGGGCTGGTATGTCAATATATTCCCTGCAATCAATTGGGGTGAATAGGCAATATGGGTATTGCCCAAATTCCGGAGTTCCCCATCCCTTTGAAAATAGAAATCGATGTTGCGGTTATCGCTTAATGCAAGGTTGGGTCTCCACAAAAATTTCCTGAAAATCCTAAGACTGGCATCCAGTTCCAATCCCAGTCGGTAGCTATCCCCAACATTCGCCCTTAAGGGCGCCCCAACATCATTGAGTTCCCCGGTGAGTACCAATTGATCTTGGTAGCGCATGTAATACACATTGGTATTCAACTGAAAATCTGGGGAAATATAGCGCCATCCCAACTCAAAATCGTTGAGCTTTTCAGGTCGGGGGCTTCCATTTTCATAGTCATTCCTGTTGGGTTCCCTATTGGCCCTGGCATAGGACAAGTAAAAGTTGTTGTTCCTGTTCAAATCAAAGGTGACCCCCGTTTTGGGATTAAAAAAATTGAAGGTGTCATCTACCAGACCCGTATCATCCCCATTAGCTTTATAGCCTACTCTTCGGTATTGTAGATCCCCAAAAATGGACCATTTATCATTTAATTGATAGTTGGCCTTTGCGTAGCTGTTGAAATCGGTTTTGGTGGAATTGTCATCATAATACCGATCTCGGATTTCACTATTGCTGGCATAACGGGCCCATATGATTTCCCCAAAATGATCTCCTTTGTACTCATTGTAGCCTCCTCCCAAGATCAATTTCAAATTATTCTTGTCGTATGTGGCCGAAAATACGGTTCCATAAAAATCATTGTCCAGCCAACGTCTGCGTATCAGGTCAGTGGAACTCACTGACTCTCCACCAAGCACGATGGGTTCCAAACCATACTCGGAAAAATCCTCATCTTCTTTATACTGTTCAAAATAACCTCGCCCGCGGGTATAGTGCAACGCCAAATGGGTGGTCCATTCCGGGCTCCAAGTCTCGTTCCAATGCAATTGAAAGTGGTCTTGCTTGTAATTGTCCACCTCGTTGTCATAGAACTGAACATTTCCATTCCCATCGGTATACATCCCCGCAGAGTTGAAAGTACGATTGGTTTGCAACTCTTCAGCGGTGATTCCGTTCCAAGCTTGATAGGTTATCTCATGGCCGCCAAAAAGCAATGCCTTCACCAAGGTATTGTCATCTTTGTAAATACCCTGAAGGAAGTAGGCATCCAATTCCGAGCTCGCCCTGTCCACATAACCCTCTGAAGTAATTCTGGACAATCGTCCTGAGAATTCAAAATGATTGTTGAGAAGTCCCGTACTGAACTTTGCATTGTTCCTTAGCGTGTTGAAACTCCCCACTGAAGAGGAAATCTGTACAAAAGCTTCCTCGGAAAAGGCATCGGTAAGCATGTTTAAACTGGCGCCGAAAGCTGCCGCCCCATTGGTAGAGGTGCCCACCCCCCGTTGCAACTGCAAACTTTGGGTTGATGAGGAAAAATCGGGCATGTTCACCCAAAAGGTCCCTTGGGATTCGGCATCGTTGTAGGGCACCCCGTTTATGGTAACGTTCACTCTGGTGGCATCGCTACCCCGGACACGGATACTGGTATAGCCAATCCCTGCCCCGGCATCCGAAGTGGTGACCACAGCGGGCATAAAATTCATCAAAATGGGCACATCCTGTCCCAAGTTTCGCGGTGTGAGTTGTTCCTTTTCCAAATTGGAAAAGGTAATGGGAAACTCTTTCGTTACCCTAATGGCCTGGACCAAGACTTCGTCCAAGACTACTTTTTTGCCTTCCAAAGTATCGGCAGGCTCTTCTTGTTGGGCACTCATCGTGAGCCCCAGTCCACAAAGGGCCAATGCCGTGAATAAAGATTTAAAGCGATGCCTCTTGTTACTTTTTAGCGGTCGCTTTGAACCACTTTGTAGTTCAGTGGTCCTGAAATGAATAATTGAATAGTGCGGTTTCATTCGTAAAATGTTACGAATAAAAGGGGTCATTATTCTTGTTAGTAAATTGATTTTGTTTCTAAGGAAACATAGAAATTCCAAGATACGCTTTGCGCATTCCCTTGGCAGCATTACCCGCCCAGGTTCATTGGGTATAATCTCAGCCTTTTTGCAAAAGCACCCCTTTGAGATGAGACAAATGTAATATCTGGCCTTCATATTTTACAAGAAAAAAAGAAGTTATTTACCCCGATTGCAACAAAAACAAGAAAGGCTGCCGAAGCAGCCTTTCATCCTTGCCAACACATAGCCACAAGGAAATAAGACTATTATTGTGGTTGGCAGAAATGGACAATACATGGATAGTGTTTATATAGCATCATCCGATTTTTTTCCTTCGTCCCTATTCCTTTTGTTTTTTAAGTAGGACAACAATATGTAGATGGCCATGGCCAATGAGACCAGGTTGAAAAACAATATTATCTTAAATAGCATACCCCTTTTTGTTAGCTGTTCTCTGATTGGCTTAAAAGAAAGCCGTACAAATTGCACGGCTTTCTTACCAAATCAACCAACCTAAATCCAGACAACCCCGCAAGGATTATCTATTTTGTTTTTTCGTTGAAAACAGCTGACTCAATAACATTCATTCCATTTCCAGTATACTTATTTGACACATTTTTTGAAGTGAAGTCACATGGGAGGCAAAAAAAATCCGTTGCCTATTTGGACAACGGATCATTTATATTGATTTTCTGATGTTTATGCCTGATGGGAGGGCTTCAAAAGATCGTTCACCGTTTTTACAGGATTAAAGGTAACCAATGGAACCTCCACAAAAATGGTATTCCAAAAGGCCATTCCACCATTCCAAAGACCTGGAAGCTCCAAAGCCTTCAATTCTTTGCCTTCTTGGGTTTTACCCGTAATAAAGCCTTGTTTTTCGTCCACATAGTCCAAAAGGTTAAATTTTTTCCCTTTGAAGTTCCGGACACCACAAACTAAATCCACGGGATTAAAATGGGTCGAACTCTTTAGGATGGCTGCTTGTTCCTCGTTGTCCATATCTATTTGGGCCGATTCGATGATCTGAAGGGAGACATTACCCTCGGAATCTTTGATCCAGAAAGGTCCTCCCCCAGGCTCACCCTCATTCTTGACCATCCCACAAATCCTGATGGGGCGGTTGATCCTGTCTTTCAAAATGGACAGCTGGGTATCCACATCTTGATTCTCAAAATCCTGTGGCATACGCACATTCAGGTCCTTTTCCAAAAATGCCCTGATTTCATCCATGGAATGCAACGCATCCTTTTCCTCCAAAATTTGGGCATAGCCAAATGCCTTGTCCTGTACCTTCTTGAGGATGCCGGCCAGCATTTTTTTACTATTGGAAACCGCCTCCAAGTTTTTGTCAATTACTACATTGTCAATATTCTTGATGAAAATGATGTCCGCATCCTGGTCATTCAGGTTCTCTATCAATGCTCCGTGCCCTCCTGGACGGAACAAAAGGGAGCCGTCACCATTCTTGAAAGGGTTGTTAGCCATATCCACCGCAATGGTATCCGTGGAAGGTTTTTGGTTGGAATAAGAAATATCGAATTTTGTACCGGTACCTTTTGAAACCTTGGGAGCCACCCCGGACTCTTCCTCATTGAACATCTCATCATGTTGCTCGGAAACCGTGAAGTGCAAATGTGCCTTCCCATTAGTTTGGGCATAAAGGGCCGCTTCCTTCAAGTGTTCTTCAAAAGGGGTGGCACTGCCAGATGCATAGCCGTGGAACGGCAATAGTCCTTTTGGGTAAAATCCATAGTTGAGCCCATTCTCCGATAGCATTTCCTTTACGAACAGATACGCTTCTTCATCTTTGTTTGCCGCCTTCCCTTTGATTCGTTCCATAATCAAACCATAAAAAGGAAACTTGGACATGCTTGCGGTAAACTTTTCCGCATCCTTGTCCCCGGTCCGTTCAATGTAAGCGAAAAGAGTTTCTTTGCTTGGGTCGTACGCATCCAAAAAATTGAACATGGCCTTGAACATTCGAGAGGCTGCACCGGAAGCAGGGACAAACTTCAAAAGGTCCAATTTTCCCCGATGATCTTCAAAATATTGTATTAAATCTTGCTGTTCCCCTTCCGAAAATCGTAAGATGCCATTACCCACTACTGCAGCCTTTACCAAATCCACAAAGGGAATGCCTTCTTTAAAGGTTTCAATTTGACGGTTTACTTTTTCTTTGGAAATACCTTTGGAATCAAGTTGTTCCAAGTCATTCGGACTTAATTCAATCATGTTTTGGAGAAGTTTATCAATGTGTTTTACAGCTGTGGCAAATCGAGTTGCCTTATCTCCCTTTAAAATAATAAAATTCCTGTTATATCTCTCCAGCGCTTCCTTGAAATATACAAACATGCGCTCACGCTCATCAGGTTTGTCCCTCAAATCGTCGGCTACCCATGGGGTATCAACATAGGTCAAAAAATAAAGGTCATAGCTGTTTTTGATCGCGTACTTCTCCAGAATAGGGTCGCAGGTCCCGGTATAGTAGGCTTCGGAATACACCTTGGTCTCCAAAAGGTCTGTATCGCAAACAAGGACCTTGTTGGCTGTTTGGGCCAATCGGTTTTCCAGTTCCATTTGTCCGTATGCAATGGGAACCAAATCCTTGGGTTCGCAGGTTTTTTGTTCCCTGTCCCATTTATCCTGAAGGTATTCGCGGGCGTACTCGGCCACCCATTCGGTATTATAATGCTCCGCCAATTGTGCCGCGAGCGTGGTTTTTCCTGTTGATTCCGGTCCAAAAAGGACTACTTTGATAAGGTTTGAAGGCTGCTGCCCAAGTTTTTCTTCCATGCCAAATATCCCTGTATAGCAAGTACGGTAAAGATGAGATACTGCAATGAGAACATACCCCACCCTCTATAGGCGTACAAAGGTACGGTAATCAAATCACCCAATATCCACAAAGTCCAGTTTTCAAGCTTTTTATTGGCCATATACCACATTGCGGTAAAGAAGACCCCGGAAGTAAAAATGTCAATATAGTTGGTCGGACCTATTTCCGCCCCAAATGCCTTGTATACCCCAAAAGTAACCAGCATGGTAAGCAAGAAGAAACCAAATCCAATCCATTTTTCCCTGGTATCCGTCCTGGTAACATGTACCATATGTTCTCTATTATCGCTCCTTCTGGCCCAGTTCCACCATCCGTAAATACTCATGATGGAATAGTAGAAGTTCATCATCATATCTCCGAATAGACTGTCCACAAAAAAGATGTAGGTAGTGATCACTGTGGCGACCAACCCTGTGGGATACACCAAAATATCTTCTTTTTTGGCATAGACAACACTGGCTATTCCAAAGAAAAAAGCAGTGGCCTCCAGAATGATCAGGGATAGCTCCCGATCCTCATAAGGTCCAAGAAAGAAATCAAAAATGGGGCTCATAATCGCTTCGGTCAGATTTTACGATCTTCATTCCCAGCACCACGTGGTCCAAGTTTTCAAAGGTTTCTTTTATTTCATTTTGAAGCAACTCCATTACTTGATCATAGTCCCCAAAAACCTGCGTGCTCAAAGGGTTCTCCAAAACCGTAAGATTGGACGCCCTCAATTTTTTGATGAAATCGATGATCGGTGGTTCAAAGTTATCTTGAAGAGGCGTTAGGGTCAGTTCTACGGATATTTTCATGGGAACACTTGTTGAAGGGCAAAACTAAGAAAAAGAAACGGTCAACCACCCATCATTTTAAGAGCATACACACAGGTAAACCCTTCAAATTCCAAAAACGTTATTTCGTAGTGCGACTTTTGCCCTTTATACGTGATTTCGGCTACGGTACGGGTATCCTCAAACGCAAAATCCATCACGTTGATGTGCTTTAAAAAACTGAGTCCCTGCTGTGCATAAATTTTGTACAGGGCCTCCTTGGCCCCCCAAACAATGGTCAATTTTCGGATGATGGCCTCGGTGTTTGCCAAGGTCCTATATTCCTCAATGGGCGTGAATTTATGGGCAATGCGCAAAATCTTGTCCCGCTGCATCTCAATATCAATGCCCACCTCATCCGTTTCACTCACAATAATCCCCGTAAAATTATGGGAATGGGTAATGGATATGTAATTCCCATCCTTCAGATGGGGCTTGCCAAAATCGTCGTATGCCAAGTCAAAATCTGTATAGCCGGCCTCGGCCAACAAATGCCGAATGCTTAAAAATGCCCTTCGGTGGTCTTCGGATTTCATCCCATCCATCCGGTTCTGGCAATGAGGCGTAAGCTGCACATTTATACCCAACTGAGCTTCAGGCTCCATGACTTTCCATATATACACCTTGGTGGTTGGGGAAACTGTGATGGTTTTGTAAATGGGCATGAGTAGAAGTTAAGCGATTTCGTATCTTTGTGCGCTATTAAAACGAAGCTACAAAAGTAAATATAGATAAAGTATGAGTACAAAGACAATTCCGTATGTACCCTACAAGGTAAAAGATATGTCCCTGGCAGCTTGGGGAAGAAAAGAAATTGAGCTTGCGGAGGCCGAAATGCCCGGACTTATGGCATTGCGTGAGGAGTACGGCAAAGAGCAACCTTTAAAAGGAGCACGTATTGCCGGATGTCTTCACATGACCATCCAGACCGCGGTTCTTATTGAGACCTTGGTAGACCTTGGTGCCGAAGTTACCTGGAGTTCCTGCAACATATTCTCTACCCAAGACCATGCAGCTGCGGCCATTGCAGCAGCCGGTATTCCTGTGTATGCGTGGAAAGGTATGAACGAAGAGGAATTTGATTGGTGTATTGAACAGACCTTGTTCTTTGGAGAGGATAGAAAACCTTTGAACATGATCTTGGATGATGGAGGAGACCTGACCAATATGGTATTGGATAAATATCCTGAAATGGCCGCTGGTGTCAGAGGTCTTTCTGAAGAGACCACAACCGGGGTTCATCGTTTGTACGACCGCATGAAAAAGGGAACACTTCCCATGCCTGCAATCAATGTGAACGATTCTGTGACCAAATCCAAGTTCGACAATAAATATGGCTGTCGCGAAAGTGCCGTGGATGCCATCCGTAGGGCTACGGATACCATGTTGGCTGGTAAACGAGTAGTGGTAGCGGGCTATGGTGATGTTGGAAAAGGAACCGCTGCATCTTTCCGTGGAGCAGGCGCCATTGTTACCGTTACCGAAATAGACCCTATTTGTGCACTACAGGCTTGCATGGATGGTTACGAAGTGAAAAAAATGGAAAATGTAATCGGTAATGCCGATGTGGTCATCACTGCAACAGGTAACAAGGACATCATCCGTGAAGAACATTTCAGGGCCATGAAGGACAAGGCCATTGTTTGCAACATTGGTCACTTTGACAATGAAATTGATATGGCATGGTTGAACGGTGCTTACGGACATACCAAGGATGAAATAAAGCCGCAAGTGGACAAATACACTATTGATGGAAAGGATGTGGTAGTATTGGCCGAAGGTCGTTTGGTGAATTTGGGATGTGCCACAGGTCACCCCAGTTTTGTGATGAGCAACTCATTCACCAACCAAACGTTGGCACAAATTGAGCTTTGGAACCACAACGATCAGTATGAGAACAAGGTGTATACGTTGCCTAAGCATTTGGAT
>JAGQZL010000130.1 GCA_020434915.1 Allomuricauda sp.
CACGGCATTAACGCCTTGATTGTTGAGAAAGGTATGGAAGGTTTTGAAATTGGTCCTAAGGAAAATAAGTTGGGAATCCGCGGAAGTGATACCCACTCATTGTTGTTCAACGACGTCAAGGTCCCCAAGGAAAACCGCATCGGCGACGATGGTTTTGGATTCAAGTTTGCCATGAAAACACTTGCAGGGGGTAGGATCGGGATTGCAGCACAGGCTCTGGGCATTGCGGCAGGAGCCTATGAACTTGCACTTCAATATTCCAAGCAGCGAAAGGCATTTGGCACTGAAATAGCAAACCACCAGGCCATTGCATTTAAATTGGCCGATATGCACACTAAAATACAAGCAGCAAGGCATTTGGTTTATCAAGCTGCTTGTGACAAAGATGCAGGCAATGACTATACCCTATCTGGGGCCATGGCCAAACTATATGCCTCTGAAGTGGCCATGGAAACAGCGGTGGAAGCGGTGCAGATACACGGTGGAAATGGATTCGTGAAAGACTATCATGTAGAACGACTTATGAGGGATGCCAAGATCACACAGATTTATGAAGGTACGTCAGAGATTCAAAAAATAGTCATCTCACGCAGCATTTTAAGAGACTAAAAAACATACCCCCTCAAAAAAGAGGGGGTTCCTTTTTAAAAAAGACATTACCCTTCTCCATTCCCCGGACAAAAGACAACTTCAGGGAGTAAAAACTACTTTTCCATTGATTTATCCTCCAAATTATGTGGGGTGAACTGCTTTTTAATGACTTTTTTGAGATAATGATAAATTAACATTACACAAATTTTCAATTTGAATATATTTTAACCATTTTACATAAACACTGATTATTTATTTAACAATCAGTTGAAACCTTGATATTTATTCATTGTTTTTGATATTTTTGAAGAAATACGTTAATGATGAAATTGGAAAGACAAGGTTTATATCTACCCGAATTTGAGCATGATAACTGTGGAGCAGGTTTCATCTGTAGCTTAAAAGGAAGAAAATCCAACGACATAATACACAAGGCCCTCGAAATCTTGGATAAGCTGGAACACAGAGGAGCCGTGAGTGCTGATGGTAAAACAGGTGATGGTGCCGGTATTCTTATAGATGTCCCCCATGATTTTTTCACAGATGTTTGCAAGTTCAGCCTGCCGGAAGCCGGTGAATATGCCGTGGGGAATGTTTTTCTTCCCCAAAAGGAAAATCAAAGGGACTACTGTATTAAGGTGCTTGAAGAAAACGTAGCACAACAAGGGCTTCAACTACTAGGGTGGCGCGATGTTCCCGTTAATCGCTCGGTACCAGGGCGGATTGCTGCGGAAACAGAGCCTTATGTGAGACAGGTTTTTATCGGAAAAGGGGAATCCTTGGACGATTTCCAGTTCAATCTGAAGCTGTTCATTGCCCGAAAGATTACAGAACATGCCATCTTAATAAGTAAGCTTTCGCAAAGCCAGTTTTTCTATTTGCCCAGCCTTTCTACGAAGATTATCATCTTTAAAGGTTTATTGGTCCCCAAGGACATCAGTAAATATTACGAAGATTTGCTGGACCCCAGGGTAGTGACCCGCTTGGCTTTGGTGCACCAACGATTCTCCACCAATACCTTCCCTACTTGGGACTTGGCACAGCCTTTCAGGTACATGTGCCATAATGGGGAGATCAATACATTGAGAGGCAATGTCTCCCGCATGCGTTCCCGTGAAGAATTGATGAAAAGCGATTGGTTTGGCGACGACATTAAAAAGATTCTTCCCATTGTACTTCCAGGAAAATCGGATTCCGCGAGCATGGATATGGTAGTGGAACTTTTATTGATGACCGGACGCTCTCTTCCAGAAGTGATGATGATGTTGGTTCCGGAAGCTTGGGAAAAGAACACCGAAATGTCCGAATCCAAAAAAGCATTTTACGAATACAATTCCTGTCTGATGGAACCTTGGGACGGTCCTGCCTCCATTCCGTTTACAGACGGTAATTACATCGGTGCGGTATTGGACCGAAATGGTCTTCGACCTTCCCGATATTCCGTTACCAAAAAAGGATATGTGATCATGTCTTCCGAAACAGGCGTTGTCGAATTGGAACCCGAGGACATTGAATTGCACGGCAGATTGGAACCGGGAAAAATGTTCTTGGTGAACATGGAAGAAGGCAGGATCGTGAACGATGAAGAGATCAAAGAAGCCATTGCCAAAAAACATCCCTATAAAAAATGGTTGAAGGACAATCTGGTACACCTAAGGGACATACCTTATAATGATTGTCCGGTTTTCTTTGGAGAATTCCCATTGAAAACCAGACGTGCTGCCTTTGGATATACCCATGAAGATATCAACACCATCATCATGCCCATGGCCAAGCAAGGCAAGGAGCCCATTGGTTCCATGGGGTCCGATACGCCCATTGCCGTATTGTCTGAAAGGCCACAACTGATCTACAATTATTTCAAACAACTGTTTGCCCAAGTGACCAACCCTCCATTGGATGGTATTAGGGAAGAACTGATTACCGACATCAGTCTGACTTTGGGAAGCGACCATAATATTTTTGACTTCTCCGAATTGCACTGCAGAAAGCTCAAAATCCAAAACCCGGTCATATCCAAAGAGGATTTGGATAAAATCAAAAATTACGATGCCAGTCCAGACTACAAAGTAGTATCCATTTCAATTTTATATGAAATAGCAAAAGGACACAACGGATTGGAAGAAGCGTTGGACTCCATTCTTTCGCAAGCCGTGAAGGCCATTGACCAAGGAGCAAACATCATCATTCTTTCTGACAGGATGGTAAGCTCCGAAATGGCCGCCATCCCGGCTTTGCTCGCTTGTTCCTATGTGAACAGTGGGTTGCAGCGATTGGGAAAACGTTCCAAGTTGAGCATCATCGTTGAATCGGCCGAACCGCGTGAGGTGCACCATTTTGCATTGCTCTTTGGTTTCGGAGCAAGTGCCATCAACCCCTATTTGGTGAACGAAATTATCGGGGAACAGATTACAGAGAACAACATTACAGAATTCACTTTTGATGAAGCCATCAAAAACTACAACAAGGCCATAGGCAAGGGCATTTTAAAAGTGATGAACAAAATTGGGATCTCCACATTGAATTCCTATCGTGGCTCCCAACTATTCGAATGCATTGGTATCAACACCAAAGTAGTGGACAAATATTTCCCGAACACGCCGACACGGATTCAGGGCATTGGCCTTTATGAAGTAGAGAAGGAAATCGCGAAACGCCACAACAAGGCATTCAAAACCCAGGAATTAGCAGCCAACCTAGACATTGAGGTTGGTGGCGAGTACCGTTGGAGAAGGAATGGCGAAAAACACATGTTCAATCCATTAACGATCGCCAAACTTCAAAAATCGGTACGCAATAACGAGCCGGAAACCTATAAAGAGTATTCCGAATTGGTAAATGAGCAATCCAAAAACTTGATGACCATTCGTGGACTGTTCGAATTTTCGAACTATGACCCCATTCCTATTGAGGAAGTGGAACCTTGGACCGAAATTGTAAAAAGGTTTAAGACTGGGGCCATGTCCTACGGAAGTATCAGCAAGGAAGCACATGAAAACCTTGCGATTGCCATGAACCGAATCGGTGGGAAAAGCAATTCAGGCGAAGGTGGAGAAGATCCGGCTCGTTTTTATAGAAGTCAAACTGGGGACTGGAAAAACAGCGCCATCAAACAGGTGGCATCCGGAAGGTTTGGGGTAACCTCCAACTATTTGGCCAATGCTCAGGAAATCCAGATAAAAATGGCCCAGGGCGCCAAGCCGGGTGAAGGCGGACAGTTGCCTGGACCCAAAGTGAACCCTGCCATTGCGAAAACCAGAAATTCAACCCCTTATGTAGGGCTCATTTCGCCCCCACCCCACCACGATATCTATTCGATTGAGGATCTTTCCCAATTGATTTACGACCTAAAGTCGGCCAACAGGGATGCGCGCATCAATGTAAAATTAGTTTCCGAAGTAGGTGTTGGTACCGTAGCCGCTGGTGTGGCAAAAGCTAAGGCGGACGTAATATTGATCTCAGGATTCGATGGGGGAACGGGAGCCTCTCCCCTTACCTCTTTGAAACATGCGGGACTTCCATGGGAATTGGGCATTGCAGAGGCACAACAGACCTTGGTTTTGAACGACCTTCGGAACAGGGTGGTCTTGGAATGTGACGGACAACTAAAAACAGGTAGAGATGTGGCCATTGCCTGTCTTTTGGGAGCTGAGGAATTTGGTTTTGCCACGGCACCTTTGGTGGCATCCGGCTGTATTATGATGCGTGTTTGCCACTTAAATACCTGCCCCGTGGGTATCGCCACCCAAAATCCGGAACTACGTAAAAAATTCCAAGGCAAGCCGGAACATGTGGTGAACTACATGTACTTCGTGGCACAAGAGCTTAGGGAAATCATGGCCAAACTTGGATTTAGAACTGTAAACGAAATGGTAGGGCAAGTCCAAAAATTGGATAGAAAGAAGGCCTTGGAGCACTACAAAGCTGCAGGAATTGATCTTACACCAATTCTGTATCAAGTAGATGTACCGGAAGGAACCAAATTCTACAATACAGAAAAACAACAACACGACATTAATGACTCCATAGAATTTGGAATCATAGCCAAAGCACACCCCGCTCTTTTCAGAAAGGAAAAAACAACCTTGGATTTTCCAATCCATAACACGGACAGGGCAGTCGGGGCCATCATCAGCAATGAAATATCCAAGATTTATGGTGCAGATGGGTTACCGGACAATACCCTCAAGTTAAACTTTACCGGTTCTGCCGGACAAAGTTTTGGGGCATTTGCCACCAAAGGATTGACCATGGTGGTCAACGGGAACACCAACGATTATTTGGGCAAAGGACTTTCCGGGGCAAAATTGATCATTAAAGTCCCATTTAAATCCACCTTCAAGCCAGAAGAAAATATCATCATTGGGAATGTGGCCCTGTACGGAGCAACTTCAGGTGAAGCCTACATCAATGGAAAGGCCGGGGAACGATTCTGCGTGAGAAATTCCGGGGCCAAAGCGGTGGTGGAAGGTATTGGGGACCATGGTTGTGAATACATGACCGGTGGTGTGGCCGTTATTTTGGGGGCAGTCGGAAGAAATTTTGGTGCCGGTATGAGTGGCGGTATTGCCTACGTGTACAACAAGGATGGATCCTTCGAGAGAAAATGTAACGGCGAGTCATTGAACCTGCTTCCAGTTGAAGAGGACAATGACATTAAGCAACTTCGTGAGCTTATTGAAAACCATTACAATGCCACCCTAAGTCCATTGGCGCAGGAACTATTGGAAAACTGGGAAAAAGTACTTCCTAAGTTCATAAAGGTATTCCCCGAGGAATATCGCCAAGCGCTGATCCGATTGGAACAAGAAAAAATGCAAACCTTATAATTTGAGAGATGGGAAAGATTACAGGATTTATGGAATTTGACAGAAAGGTGGAGGCTTACATCCCTGTGGAGGAACGCATCAAAAACTATAAGGAATTCACAAAGCCACTAAAAGAGAAAGAGCTTAAGAACCAAGGGGCACGCTGCATGGATTGCGGTATTCCCTTTTGCCATAGTGGATGCCCACTGGGCAACTTGATACCAGACTTCAACGATGCCGTATATCAAGGCAAATGGCAAAAAGCTGCCAAAATATTGCATTCAACCAATAATTTTCCGGAGTTTACAGGTCGATTGTGTCCAGCACCATGCGAAGAAGCATGTGTTTTGGGCATTAATGAAGACCCGGTTTCCATAGAGAACATTGAAAAAAACATTGTAGAAACCGCTTTTAAAAATGGGTGGATTCAACCCGAACTCCCCACCAAACGCACCAATAAAAAAGTAGCCGTGATAGGGTCAGGGCCAGCAGGTCTTGCTGCGGCACAGCAATTGAACAGGGCTGGACATACCGTTACCGTTTTTGAGCGTGATGAAAAAGCTGGCGGACTGCTACGGTATGGTATCCCCGATTTCAAAATGGAAAAAAACGTCATTGACAGACGGTTGTCCATTATGGAAAAGGAAGGTATTGTGTTCAAGACCGGCATTCATGTTGGAATCGATGTAAAGGCCACAGACCTGAAAAAAGAATTTGACGCAGTGCTGCTTTGTGGAGGCGCTACGGTAAGACGGGGGCTTCCAGTTCCAGGTGCCGACGCCAAAGGCGTGGTTCAGGCCATGGATTTTCTACCCCAGAACAACAGAAAAGTGGACGGTATTCCCTTTAAAGGTGAAGACATATCCGCGAAGGGCAAGAAAGTCATTGTTATTGGTGGTGGTGATACGGGCTCCGATTGTATTGGGACTTCCATACGACATGGAGCGATTTCCGTTACCAATTTTGAAATCATGCCCAAAGGAACCCCGGATAGACCGGATGATCAGCCATGGCCATTTTGGCCCATGCGATTGCGCACCAGCACTTCGCATAAAGAAGGTGCCGAACGGGTTTTCAGTATTTCCACCAAAGAATTTAAAACGGACAAAGATGGGAACCTCAAAAGTTTGGTGACCGTGGAAGTGGAATGGCTAAAATCTCCAGGGCAAAGACCCCAGCTGAAAGAAGTGGGAGGTTCGGAAAAAGAATGGGATTGTGATTTGGTCCTATTGGCCCTTGGGTTTACCGGTTCTGAAACAACCATTGCCCAACAATTGGGACTGGAAATGGACCCCAGGACAAACATAAAGGCTTCGGTCTCCGACTACAAGACCAATGTGCCAGGGGTATTTGTGGCTGGTGACCAACGCAGGGGACAATCTTTGATTGTTTGGGCCATTTCTGAAGGCAGGCAAGCAGCACATCATTTGGATGCCTATTTGATGGGCAAATCCAATCTACCGCTTAAAGGAGAAGGAGACCTCCCAAGAATTTAGCGAGAAACGCCTAACTAAACTCTCGCAAACTCCCCAAGGTTTTATTGCCAAGGGGAGTTTTTTTATGCTTTCCAGATTCATATCATGCAGCTATTTATAGGGGAGATTGATTACCACTTTGGTACCCGACATGCCATTATTCCCTTCTTCCAAATCTATAATTTTAATTTGGCCCACCCTTAGGTATTGTTTTGAAAAATGTTCCAACCGTTCTTTTGAAAGCGAAATGCCGATAGAATCATTTTTGTGGACCTTTCTTTCTTTGATATGGCGTGATTTTCGTAATCCGATACCATTGTCCACAATCTCAATCTGTACTTCATGTTCATTTTTTTTAGAAAGCACAACTTGGAGTTTCATGTTTTTCTTTTTGGGGGACAAGCCATGCCAAATGGCATTTTCCAAAAACGGCTGCAAAAGTAGGGAGGGTATTTTGATATCTGTTAAGTTTATATGAGACTCCGTTTGGATTGAAAACTCGATTTCATTGTTGAACCTAAGGTTTTCAATATTTACATAGAGTTCCATGGTTTCCAACTCATCGGACAAGCTGGATTCCTTTTCCATGGTAGATGCCAAGATCCTACGTATCAACTTGGCAAACTTGTTCATGTAGTAGACCGCCTTTTCTTTGTCATTATCAATAATATACCGCTTAATGGAATTCAGGGAATTGAAAATAAAATGGGGGTTCATCTGACTTCTCAACGCCAAGAGTTTTAGCTCGGCCAATTCCTTATCGTATTGGGTTTGGAGCCCCTTTAGTCTCTCTGCTTCTGCTTTGATTTCCATGGCCTTGACATTCTCCTCCAATTGAGCCTGTACCTTCAACCTTAAATCTTCGTTCTCTCTGAATTGGGCTATCAATCTTTCTTGTGAACGATTGCGTTCATCCAAAATCAATTTTTGCTTGTGCCCCAACCCTAATGAGAATAGCACGTTTTCCAAAATATATCCCACATACAGGATACTAAAGGCCGCCTCCATGGACCTGCCCTTA
>JAGQZL010000131.1 GCA_020434915.1 Allomuricauda sp.
ATCCATAATTTATGACATTTGTCATTCCATTTAGCCTACCTTATCGCTAGGTTTACAGTCGAATTAACACCACAGTAATTGACCGACCAATTCTCAACAAATCAGCCACTTACTGTGTAAAATCCTCGACCAATGAAAAATTTCATTCTTACACTTAGTGCACTTTTAATGACGACAGTCACTTTTTCCCAAGCCGGACACATCATGCAGGGTGTGGGCGCCGTAAACATGTCTATGGGTGGTGCTGCAACCGCACAGCCGCTGGATATTTCCGGAGCTTTGCACTGGAACCCTGCCACTATCTCTGCTTTTGAGGGCAACATTCTTAAAGTGGATGTCGGATTGTTCTTTTCTTCCCCTGAACTGAGCTCAACCGTTCCCGAATTTGATGGGGAAGGGCAGCCTACCGGTAACTTCTTCAGTGGCACCACCGAAGATGACCGTGGCATTTCTCCCATGCCCGCATTGGCTTATGTATGGAGCAAGCCCGAAAGCAAACATACCTTTGGTGTCTCTGCATTCGGTATTAGTGGATTTGGGGTCACCTTCCCTGAAAGTATGTCCAATCCGATCAACATGCCACAGGCCAACGGAGGTTTTGGCAGGATAGAATCCGACTACATGCTTTTACAGGTTGGTTTTGCCTGGGCCTATGAAATCACCGAAGAACTTTCCGTAGGTGTACAGCCCACCTTTAACTATGCCGCTTTGGAATTGATGCCCAACCCAACAGCCAACCCCAATCAAGCAGGCTACCCTTCTACAGATAAGGCATCTGCCCTTGGTTTTGGTGGACAGATTGGGGTATTCTATAACTCCAGTTCAGGTTTTAAAGCAGGGATTTCCTATAAAACCACCCAAAATTTTGGGGATTTCGAATTGGAAAACACCTATTTGGATGGTTCCACAAGCACCAATGATTTCAACATGGATTATCCCGCCATCCTTTCCTTTGGTTTGGGATATAGCTTGGGAGACATCGACCTAGCCGTGGATTATCGAATGGTGGATTATGAAAACACCGATGGTTTCTCTACCGTGGGCTGGACAGAAACTGCCTCTGTGGCCGGATTTGGATGGGAGAACATCAACATTGTTTCTGCCGGTATCCAATATAAGGGAATCAATAAATTGCCAATCCGATTGGGATACACCTATAGCTCCAATCCTATCAACAGCGATGTGGCCTTCTTTAACATTCCCGCTACAGCCATTATTAAAAATGCTTTCCAAGTGGGCTTTAGCTATGAAGTAAGCGATAAATTCACTTTCGATGTCCTTTATCACTACGGAACCAGTGGCGATGCCACCTCTGGTCCTGTCTTGAATCCTATGTTTGCCCAAAGCTTCCCTCCTTATGGAGCGATTCCCGGCAGCGAGGTCTCCTATGACATGACCACCTCCATGATCGGTTTTGGCGCATCTTTCAAACTTTGAAAATAACCAAGTAACATAACCAAACTCCAACAAAAAAGGCACTGATTTAAATCAGTGCCTTTTTTACTTTTGTTTAAAACTCACTCAATCTTAAGCTAGCCCTTTTTTCTTTAAGGTAATCACGGAAATCTCCGGCCAGATACCAAAGCGTCCGGGGTAGCCGATGAATCCGAAACCTCGGTTCACATTGATAAACTGACCCAATTCCTTGTAAATGCCCGCCCAATACTTATAACGCCATTTCACAGGGCTCCATTTGATCCACCCAGGAATTTCCACCCCAAACTGCATGCCGTGTGTATGTCCGCTCAAGGTTAAATGGAAATGGTAATCATCGTTCAACACCACATCTTCCCAGTGCGATGGGTCATGGCTCAGCAATATTTTGAAATCATCTTTATGTATTCCTTCTTTCGCCTTTTCAAGGTCACCAGCCTTTTTAAAGCCCCCTCGGCCCCAGTTTTCCACACCGACCAAGGCAATTTTTTCGCCATTCCTTTCCAAGAAACGGTTCGAGTTCAACAACAGGTCAAAGCCCATATCCCTTTGCATGGCCTTCAAATCCTCCAAGTTTTGGGCCTTTGCTTCCTCGGTATCCCAAGCAGCGTAATCTCCATAATCGTGGTTGCCCAAAATGGAAAATACCCCATCCTTGGCTTCCAAACGGGCAAATACGTCTTTCCAAGGTTCCAATTCCTCAGATTTGTTGTTGACAATATCCCCGGTAAAAAAGATGACATCACTTTTCTGCTCATTCACCAAGTCTACCCCGTAGGCAACCTTGTTGTAGTCATCAAAACTACCACTGTGCACATCGGAAATTTGGGTAATCTGATAATTGTGGAACGCATCGGGAAGGTCGTCAAATTCCAAATCGTATTTCAACACCTGATAGTTGTACTTGCCACGGTACATGCCATACAACATGGCACCGAAAGGTAAGGCCGCCAGTCCAAGGGCCAAGCCGCTCACAAACTTTCTTCGGGAAGGAAAATGACTGGCATCCGGGTCGGACATGCCCACAATTTTATTGTAACCAAAGGCAAACAAACGAACCACATCTTCCACCAAAAGGAAAAATCCCAAGACCAACGCCAACAAAAAGAAAGCGGCAAAGATGCCTCCAGAAACGGCGGCGGCACCTTTGAACCCATCGCCAGGTACATAGGTGATAACTTTAATGGTCAAAAATATCAGCGCTCCCAAGAACAACACAATGTAGGCCCAATGCAACAACGGACTCTTGAACAAGGTCCGAAATGCTTGGAATCCATACACGGCCAACACCACATATAGGATTGCTAGAATAATAAATCGAGACATACAATTTTTTTGTAAAATTAGGGCTAATCTCCTATAAAATAGGACTTTTTAAATTTATTTAACGGCTTTGACAATGCTTTTGATGGTTTCAACATCCGTTAGGGCAAATCGGTCCTCTACCAAATGTCTGGATGAATTCATGGTGATTTTTCCTTGAAGGTCCACTCGATTTCCAAAAGAAGTACCGGAACAATGGATGGCCCTAAATCGGGATTGTTTGAACATTGATGCATTTTCGGGAGTTACTCCTCCCCCAGCCATCAAAGTGAGTGAGGTCTTTTTTTGCCAAGCTTCCAAATGATGCAATCCAATTTCCGCGGTTGCCTTGCCCCCAGAACTCAATACGGTTACCACACCGATTTTTTCTAATTGATTCAATGCTTCAACAGGATTTTCAATCCAGTCGAAGGCGCGGTGAAACGTAAAATGCAAGGGCTTGCACAAATCCACCAAAACCTTGGTCCGTGACACATCCACCGTAAAATCTTTATTCAACACTCCGGACACAATGCCATCCACACCTAGCTCTTTACAAGTTTCAATGTCGGCTTTCATCACTTCAAACTCAGTATCAGAATACGTAAAATGCCCGCTACGGGGACGAATGAGCACATGGATGGGAATGGACAGGTGTTGCCTAACCAATTTGATGAGTCCAATGGAAGGTGTAATGCCCCCAACCGCAAGTTCGGAACAGAGTTCTATTCGGTCTGCTCCAGCCTTTTGGGCATTTAATGCCGATTCCCACGAATTGGCACAAACTTCTACAAGCATATTGCTATATTTATGACCCTTAAAAGTAAACAACCCATCACATGAAACGACGCAAATTTCTCAAAAATTCCAGCCTAACCGCCGCCGGATTGGTTTCGGCCTCTGCCATGGCTGCCTGTAAAACAGAAAACAAGGTGGACGAAGCCCTAGCCACCCCAGCCTTGGACCCCATTAAGCCGATCGTGGTCTGCACTTGGAACTTTTTCAATGCTTCCGAAAAGGCATGGGAAGTATTGAAGTCAGGGGCATCGGCTTTGGATGCGGTGGAACAAGGGGTCATGATAGAGGAAGCGGATGAGAAAAATGAAACCGTGGGCAAGGGCGGCAGGCCTGACCGTGATGGCAACGTGACGCTGGATGCCTGCATCATGGACAAAGATGGCAACTGTGGGTCCGTGGTGTATCTCCAAAATATTGTGCATCCGGTTTCTGTGGCTAGAAAGGTGATGGAGGAAACCCCACACATCATTTTGGCTGGAAAAGGCGCAGAGAAATTTGCTTACGAACAAGGCTTTAAAAAGGAGGACCTGTTTACTGAAAGTACTAGAAAGCAATATCAGGAGTGGTTGAAAACCTCCAAATACGAAACTACCATCAACATCGAAAACCACGACACTATTGGCATGCTGGCCATTGATGAAAATGGGGATATTGCCGGTGCTTGTACCACTAGTGGGATGGCCTACAAAGTTGGAGGTCGTGTAGGAGACTCCCCTATCATTGGGGCTGGTTTGTATGTGGACAATGAAGTAGGTGGTGCCACTGCTACGGGTGTGGGCGAGGAAGTGATCCGTACCGTAGGCAGCTTTTTGATCGTGGAACTCATGCGACAAGGTAAAAGTCCTCAAGAAGCCTGTGAGGAAGGCGTTAAGCGTATCATGAAGAAAAACGAAGGGCGAAAGGATTTCCAGATTGGCTTTTTGGCCATCAACAAAAATGGGGAAACAGGTGGCTATTGTGTGCATCCGGGCTTTACGTATAGGGAATACAGTACCAATGGGCATGAGAACCGTGAGGTGAAGAGTTTTTACCAATAGAACCTAGTCCGCTTTGCTGCTAGAATCAGGAAGCAAGACATTCATATTCTATTTAAAACCTATGAACAAATACTATTCTTCATCCAGCTATTTTGTGTTCGAAGCGATTTTTGCCATCCTTATTTGTATGGTAATAGGTTATGCTTTTTTCTCTGTCAACGAGTCTGCATTTATTAAAACTACAGCTGTTGTGTTTTCATTTTTGGCTATTACTTTAATCATAATGTATTTAAGAAACATTGTTTTTGATATTTTCTATAATGAAAATGATGTTCTTATTGATTACCATTTGAAAAAGAAAAAAACAACAATCGACTACTCTGATTTAATTGGCATCAAATACATTGGAGCCCATAAAAATCCAGCTATGAACAGAATCAAGTACAAAACAAAAACCGGAATCAAAACCAAAAAATTTCAAACTGTAGCATTTGATGACCAATTTGTTGAATTTGTCCATTGGATAAAGTCTAAAAATCCAAAAATCAAGATATCGGTTATTCCTTCAGATCATTGTTTAAATGAAAAATTGTTTGGCCCTAAATACAGGAAATATGTTAAAGAGACTCTGTGAATACAATTAGTAATACAGTTTTATTGATTCTTGGCTCTTGAATCTTGTTTATTGAATCTTTTCAACAGCATTTCGTACTTTTAATCCCCACCCTATTTTGGGAACCTCATATTGTTTACTGAACATTGATAATTGACAACTGAATAAAATGTCCGACCAAAAACGACTTTTTTTACTTGACGCCTACGCACTTATTTTTAGAGGGTATTACGCCCTGATCAAGAACCCACGGATTAATTCCAAAGGGATGGATACCTCCGCTATCATGGGGTTCATGAACTCCCTTTTTGATGTGATCAAACGCGAACAGCCCGACCATTTGGCAGTGGCGTTCGACAAAGGGGGCAGTGTGGAGCGCACCGAATTGTTCGAGGACTACAAAGCCAACCGGGACGAGACTCCCGATGCCATCCGCATAGCGGTTCCCTATATCCAACAGATCTTGAAGGCCATGAAAATCCCCGTAGTGGAATTGGCCGGTTACGAAGCCGATGATTTGATCGGCACCTTGGCCAAACAGGCCGAAAAGGAAAACTATAAGGTCTTCATGGTGACCCCCGATAAGGATTTTGGACAGTTGGTAAGTGAAAATATCTTTATGTACCGCCCCGCCCGAATGGGTAACGGAATTGAGATTTGGGGCATTCCCGAAGTACAGAAACGCTTTGGGGTAAAACGCCCCGAACAAGTAATCGATTATTTGGGGATGATGGGCGACGCCAGTGACAACATTCCCGGCTTGCCAGGCGTGGGCGATAAAACTGCCAAAAAATTCCTCGAGGATTTCGACTCTTTGGAAGGCCTGCTGGCCAATACGGACAAACTGAAAGGTAAGATGAAGGAGAAGGTGGAAGAGAATGCTGAACTCGGTCGACTCTCCCGAAAATTGGCCGAGATCAAGACCGATTGCGATGTTACCTTCCACGCCGAGGACTACGAAATGTGTCCGCCCGACGCCGAAAAAGTACAGGAAATATTTGAGGAACTGGAATTTCGTAGGTTGAAGGAACAATTCATCAAACTGTTTACGGAAGAAGCGGAAGCCAGCACTCCAGTGACCAGTACCGAAACCGCCAAACAAGAAGCCAAGGTGGCCGGTAGTGGACAGTTCACGTTGTTTGGGGGCGACCCCGCAGAAGCCGCAGCGACCATCAAAGATGTGAACAGCCGCAAGACCCTAGCCGATGTACCCCATTTTTACCAGACCGTGCACCCGGGCAAAAGCATGGACCTGTTCTTGGAAATGCTCATGAAACAAACCTCGGTCTGTTTTGATACCGAGACCACTTCCCTAAACCCCTTGGAAGCAGAATTGGTGGGTATAGCCTTTAGTTGGGCAGCGGGCAAAGGGTTTTATGTGCCGTTCCCCGAAACACGAAACGATGCCATGCCTCTTATTGAAAAATTACGCTCCTTTTTTGAATCGGAAACTATTGAAAAAATTGGCCAGAACCTGAAATACGATGTCAAGGTGATGCTCAATTACGATGTGGAGGTGAAAGGCAAACTGTTCGACACCATGCTGGCCCACTACCTCATCAATCCCGATATGCGCCACAACATGGACGTGCTCTCGGAAACCTACCTGAACTACACCCCTATTTCCATCACCGAATTGATTGGAAAAAAGGGCAAGAACCAATTGAACATGCGTCAAGTGCCTGTGGACAGGCAAACGGAATATGCCGTGGAGGACGCCGACATCACCTATCAATTGGCGCAGCATTTCCGTCCTGAACTCAAGGATGCACAAACGGACAAACTGTTTGAGGACATTGAAATTCCATTGCTTCGTGTGCTCGCCGATATGGAGCGGGAGGGCATCAATTTGGATGAGGAATACCTGCACGAACTTTCCAAAGCGCTGGATCAGGACATCAAAAAGTTGGAACAACAGATTTATGAAGAGGCGGGAGAGGAATTCAACATTGCCTCCCCCAAACAGTTGGGCGATATCCTGTTCGAAAAATTAAAGCTGGTAGACAAGCCCAAAAAGACCAAAACAGGGCAATATTCCACCGCAGAGGATGTGCTTTCGTACTTGGCGAAGGACCATGCCATTATCAGAAATGTATTGGAGTACCGTGGCTTGGCCAAATTGAAGAGCACCTATGTGGACGCCCTGCCGAATGAGGTACAAAAAGCAACAGGTCGGGTACACACGGATTATATGCAAACCGTCGCCGCTACGGGCCGTTTGAGCAGCAACAACCCTAACTTGCAGAACATCCCCATTCGAACCGAGCGCGGTCGACAGGTGCGCAAGGCCTTTATCCCTCGGGATGAGAATTATGTGCTGTTGGCGGCGGATTACTCCCAGATAGAACTTCGCATCATTGCCGCCTTGAGTGAGGAGGACACCATGATCTCGGCATTTCAGAATGGGGAGGACATTCACGCGTCCACCGCTTCCAAGGTGTTTAATGTGCCGATTGAGGAAGTGACCCGCGAGCAGCGTAGCAATGCCAAAACGGTGAACTTCGGAATCATTTACGGGGTATCGGCCTTTGGGTTGAGCAACCAGACGGATTTGAGCCGCACCGAGGCCAAGGACCTTATCGACACCTATTACAAGACCTATCCAAAACTGCGCAATTACATCAGTGAGCAGATTGATTTTGCCCGGGAGCATGGGTATGTGCAAACCGTATTGGGGCGTCGAAGATATCTAAAAGACATCAATGCCGGGAACCAA
>JAGQZL010000132.1 GCA_020434915.1 Allomuricauda sp.
GATTGCAAGATTTCAGGAAGTGGCCACCTATCCAATACTGGAGGCCGGACCGTTTTCTGGGGTGGTCCCTGTTGAGGATGTAACGGAAATTCCCGATCCCAACATGGATTATAAACTGATGTTCGAGCTCACCAAAGACAAAACCGACAGCCTTTCCGGTATGAATGCCGATTTGGTGGAAATTGCAAGGGTGCTTAATTTACACGTGGCATCTGGTATTCCAAAGGAAAGATTGTTCCCTGTTATCGTGGTGCACGGTCCTGCACTCAATGCCTTCACTACAGATGTTTTTTACAATGAAAAGTTTGCAAAGAACAATCCGAATCTGAAATTGATCAAAGACTTGGAAGCTATGGGAGCCAAATATGTTGCCTGTGCACAGGCAAT
The DNA here is from genome assembly GCA_020434915.1 of Allomuricauda sp. Lineage (GTDB taxonomy): Bacteria > Bacteroidota > Bacteroidia > Flavobacteriales > Flavobacteriaceae > Flagellimonas. The sequence continues at coordinate 388 of JAGQZL010000132.1, forward strand.
GTTCTTCTTTAATGTGGACAAAGAGGCACTGTTACCCAATTTCAAGGTTTCATTGACCGCCCAGACCATTCTGAGTTCCTATCAAATGAAAGGTTATGTGAAGTATTGGTAAAGCCCTACATATTTCTGGGACTAATTGGTCAAAAAAGTTCTAACATCCTTGGCCAACTTCACTAAATCCGGCTCGTGGGTATACATCATATGACCCGCTTCATAATAGAACATTTGAATCTTTTCGCGTTCAATGCCATTTCGGGAGAACGTATATTCAGCATCGAAAAATGGGCAGATCAAATCGTAGTAACCGCTGGCAACCATGACTTTCATACCCGTGTTCCGCCGCATGGTTTCACTCAACTGCCGGGTCACATTCACATAGGAAGGTTCCCATCCCTGTTCATCAGGGACGGGTTTCCAATTCCATTTACCATAAATGGCATCGTTCCCGGTCAAATAGGGGCGGTCCATTTTTACATTCAATGTAGAGGCATAGAAATGGTTCAATGCCGCCGTATAGGCAGAACTGATTTGGTAACTGGAAGGGTCGCCCAAATGTGGACCATCCGTCAGTTCGTCCACTTCATCGCCCATGAAACGACCATCCAAACGACCTACTGCCAAGCCTTTCTCGGCCAATAATTGCTTTTGGAAACGGGGCACCAACACCCTTAAATTAGATTTAAAGATATAGCCCTTATCCAATCCCATAAAATAGCTCAGTTGCTAAGCCATTTCATTTTTTTCAGTTTCGGTCAACAACGAACCTTTGTAGAGTGCCGGGGCATAGCTGTTATACGTAAAATCTCGACATTCCTGTACAAATACTTCCAAAGACTTACCCTGACCTGCTTTTTTGTGATACCACGCCGTGGCGGCCATGCTGGGCAAATAGGTGAGATAGGAGGTAATGTTGTCATGAATGGAGGTGGAGCCTGCATAATCCAACGCTTGGGAAATCAAAATGAGACCATTCAGCGCCATGTCCTGTCCGCCACCTTCCAATGCATTGGCCACACCAGCAGCCCTGGTGGTGCCAAAACTTTCCCCAATAATGTATTTCGGGGACATCCAACGGTTGTTCTCGGTGATCCATTGTCGCATGAATTGCGCAACGGAATTGGCATCTTCTGTAAGTCCCCAAAAGTCTTCTACCTTTCCTTTTCCAATAACCTTGCTGTAACCGGTGCCTACGGGGTCAATAAAGACCAAGTCGGTAAGGTCCAAAATACCATGGGTGTTGGGAACCATGGAGTAAGGGGCGGCGCCATCATCTTTGGCGGCGTCTGAATCCACTTTGACCAGTTGAGGGCCAAACATCCCCATTTGTAACCATACAGATGCCGAACCGGGCCCTCCATTGAACACAAAAGTTATGGGACGTTTGGAGGTGTCGGCTATGCCTGTTTCCACATACGCTACGGACCACATGGAGGCTACGGGCTCCCCAGCCTTGTTTTTCAAATACGTTTCTGAGGCAATGGCCTTGAACTTGACCAGTTTACCCCCGTTGGTAATTTGGTGGTTGGTGATAAAGGATTTTGGCTCTGGTATCGATGTGGAATCGGTTGCCTTGTCCTGCGCTGAAATAACGAAGGTTGTCAGTAAACAAGCAGCGAGATTGAATAATTTTCCCATAAGATGGTTTGTTTGCCTAAATATAGGAAAAGGAATGCTCACGATTCCATTTTGAGGGCTACCAAAATGAACTGCATGTTGTGATCTTTTGTTTGAAAAGGTCTAGTTGATATCTGTGTCAGTGATCACCAACCGATATTCATAGCGATTGGTTTCTGGTTCGGTCAAAATCCAGACAGCATCATCTATGGGATCCTGTGAATAGACCAGCACATAATCCGTACCACTCAACATATATAATGCAATGGAGTTGAATGCCCCCAACTCGGTTGGGGAAATTGGACTGGCAACTGGATTAAGACTATTTCCAAAGGAAAAACGGGATTGGCTTTCCACCGCTATATAATTGTCGTTCTCGGTTAAATAATATAGGTCATTGGCAGTGTCGTTTTGAAGAATGTAGTTGGTTTCAAAGCCGGGGAGTTCTTCTTCATCACATTGAAATGCCAACAAAAAGGGCACCAAGAGCAAAAGCAATTTCTTTTTCATAACAGTTTAAATTTCATAGCATTGGAAAGATAGTGAAAATTGTTTTTGCAAGTACAATTTCACACCGAACGCCTACTGCTATGGTTTGTTTGGAAATTTGGATAGATAACTTTCCAATCGTTCGATATTCTGTCTTTGCCCTTCCTTGGCGTTGTGTGCCTTTACGATAATGTCCAGGATTTCTTCTGAATCAAACAGGGCTGTCCATTTCATATGGGTTTTATCCCCCATGGCCTCAAAAAGAATGGTGGTAATAAAATGCGGGTTGAAGTGTTCGAACACTATTTTTTGAAGTGGGACAATCTCTTTGAAAACACTTCGGTTGGGGTAGTTTTTGCCATCCGGACCGTGCATGGTAAATTTCCATTCACCATTTTCTTTAAAATCCATAATCTGGATGGTATTGGTGAAGCCATTGGGCCCCCACCAATGTTGGATATGTTCTGGCTTTGTCCAGACTTCCCATACCAGTTCAATAGGTGCATCCAGCGTTCTGGAGATACTGAGTTCCCTGTTTGATGTATTATTTTCCATCTTTTCTTGATTGTTTAAGTTGAGCCAAATAGTTGTCAAGATTGTCAAAACGGTTTTCCCAGATTTGTCGGAATTGCTCCAACCACTGGTCAATTTCCTTCATTTTGGCAACCTTAAGGTTGTAGTGGATTTCCCTGCCATGTTGATTTGCATCCACCAACTCACATTCCTGCAAAATTTGGATGTGCTTGGAAATAGTGGGTCTGGCAGCTTCGAAATTTGAGGCAATTGTTCCTGCTGTCATTGTTGGGTGGGCTGCCAACAAAACTAAAATAGCCCTTCGGGTAGGGTCGGAAATGGCCTGGAAAATGTCTCTGCGCAATTTCATAATGAAGTCATTTGACTACAAATTTAAATGAAGTTATTTGGCTACGCAAATTTAATTGGTACACTCTGCTTTGAAGTGAGCACCTTTTTCAATTTTTTCTATCTTGGACTCCATGTTTGATCACGAACTGTTCACTTATTTGGAAAGCTACCTGACCGAAGAGCGCAAACAGCGTTTTTTGGAAGTATTGCAGCAACGTACCAAGCATATTACCATTGCCATAGAGGATGTATACCAAATGCATAACACCAGTGCGATTATCCGTAGTTGTGATGTATTTGGGGTACAGGAAGTACATGTGGTGGAAGACCACTTTGCCAAACGGTTGGACAAAAATATTGCCATGGGGGCCGAGAAGTGGGTGGACGTACACCACCACAAAAACACTACAGATTGCCTAAAACAGCTGAAAAGTGAGGGCTATCAGATCATTGCCACAACCCCCCACAATGATTCCACCCTTTTACCCGATTTTTTTCCGGAAAAGAAATCCGCTATCTTTTTTGGTACGGAGAAAGAAGGGTTGAGTGAAGCCGTTATGCAACAGGCCGATGGGTTCCTTAAAATACCGATGGTAGGCTTTTCTGAAAGTTTGAACGTGTCCGTTTCCGCAGCAATCATCATCCAAGATGTGGCCCATAAAGTGCGAAATTCCAATTTGGATTGGTGGTTGACAGAGGAGGAAATACTGGAAAAACGGATGGACTGGACAAAGAAATCCATCAAACATGTCAAGGGAATCATCAAAAGGTACAGGGGCAACTAAAGATTTTTGTACTTTTAGTTGTAAACCAATCAAATACAGTTATGCTTGCACTTTATATCATATTAGGAATCATGCTGCTTATCCTTCTTTTGGCAGCCATTGCACCCAAAACCTATAATGTTTCCCGATCTATTGAAATCAATTGTCCCAAAGACGAGGTTTTCAACAACCTTAAATACTTAAAAAAACAGGATGAATGGAGCCCGTGGGCCAAGCGGGACCCAAACATGGAGCAGAAGTTCACAGGTACCGATGGTGAAGTAGGCGCCATCAGTTATTGGAATGGTAACAAGGAAGTAGGGGAAGGAGAGCAGGAACTGACTAAAATTATAGAAGGGGAACGCATTGACTCCGAACTTCGCTTTTTAAAGCCGTGGAAGTCAACTTCGGATGCCTATTTGATCACTGAGTCCGTGGATGCGCAAAAAACAAAGGTCACCTGGGGGTTTTCCGGGAAGAACAAGTTCCCTTTCAGTATCATGATGTTGTTCATGAACATGGACAAGATGATAGGCAAGGATTTTGAAGAGGGACTTGCCAGTCTCAAGAAAATAATGGAAGGCTGATTAGGGTTAGGGTTCCACTTTTGAAAAAATGATGGAGTACATCAAATTTCAAAAAAGGAAAATTATTCCACCAATTCCAACAAAGCCACTTCGTAATCATTTTCCAAGATAACCTTGCCGTTTGTTACAATGACTTCGGTTTCCGAATAGGTGTCAAAAAGTTTCGTGCCATCACCAAAGAAACCTTTTACCCATAGGGACTTTTTACCTTTAGGTAAATCCAATCCGATGACCACTTTGTCCCTGTACTCACCATTTACATAGGTTCTGGAAAAAACATAGGGGTCCTTGCCCAGTCTGCTGTGCTTACCGGCCCCAACTGCCGGGTGGTCCCTTCGGAACTGCCCCAGTTTTTGCCAATGTCTGTGCACCATCTGAATATCTGGAAGACTGTCCAAGTCTTTCCAGTTCATAAAGGAACGTAGATTGGCATCGCCTTGGGCTCCTTCAACCACCAAGGGTCGTGAAGTTTCATCCCCATAATAGATTTGAGCGGCCCCTGGGGTCAACAAGAGCACATTGGCGGCTCTGTAGGGCTGTTTCCGCTCCCTGTCAAAAGGGCCACCATCATCATGGGAAGAGAGGTAGTTCAAAACACTTTTCCCCTTTAATTTGGTATTGAGAATGGTGCTGTATTTTTTAAAGATGCTTTCGTAATCCTTACCGGCATCACTTTTCAACTCAAAATTGATGAGACTTTTGAAGCCATACCCGAAGAAATCCACTTTTTTATCCCCAAAATCGTAATCACGACCACCGGAAATACCATAATTATAGACTTCTCCAACCATATAGAAGGGATTGTCATCCAAAATTTGGTCTTGATGCTTCTTTTTCCACATTTCGAAAGCATAGTCTGCTTCGGTGTGAAGGTCCTCCCATGCATTTTCGTTCACATGCTTTACGGTATCTACCCGGAAACCATCCACACCCAAATCGTTGATATAGTCAGTCAACCATTTGATGATATAATATCTGGGAGCCCTAGGATATCCGGTTCGTTCAAAGAATAGGTTAAGTTCATCCAATTCCTTGCTCAACCGCCCTTCATCTTTCCATTTTGCCAAAAGGGCATCCGGAAGCTCCACGGGTTCATCGGATTCAGTAAGAATATCAGGTAAATTTGCCACAAGGGTACATTCCGTGGTGTTCTCATAGGTGGTAAACTCGCAAGCGGGTCCGGTGCGCACCCAATCATCTGGCCAAACAGGGTCTTTTTCCGTCACAGGGCCGGTATGGTTGAGAACAACGTCCAAAAGGATGCGGATACCTTTCTTGTGTGCTGTTTTCACCAACTTTTCAAGGTCCTTTTTGGTTCCAAAGTTGGGGTCCAATGCCGTCCAATCCTTGGTCCAGTAACCATGGTAGCCATAGGTAAGTCCGGTACCTTCATCTGTTGCCCCGTGGATTTGCTCCACCAAAGGTGTCATCCAGATGGCATTTACGCCCAAATCGGTGAAATATCCTTGTTCAATTTTTTGGGTAACGCCTTGAATGTCGCCACCTTCAAAACCTCTAAGGACCCCTGTTTGCTCCGTGCGTTCAAAATTGACATCATTTTCGGGGTTCCCGTTGTTGAAACGATCCGTCAACAAAAAATATACGTTGGCTCCTTCCCAAACAAAGGGGATTTCTTTTTTAGAAACCTCTTCTTCAACTACTTGTGTGGTGTTCTGTTGCTGTTTTTTCACTTCCTTACAGCTTAAAAAAAAGGGCAAAATTGCTAGGGTAACAAGTAGTTTTTTCATGAATTGGGATTTTGTCTAAAACTATAAAATGAATATGGAATTATAAAATTTATTTATAGTTTCCAACGTCTTCCCAACTCGAAATTACTACTGCTTGCGGTTCAATACTTTATATTCCTCGTAACAATTGGATATGGCATCCAATATCTGCAGGTCATTTGCGGTCCTGATAAAGGACTTTGAGTAGTTGCAGTTGTTCAAGATGTCCTCTATGTCCACTTTTTCCAATTGCAGAAGTTCCATTAGGGTTTCCCTGTCAAACTTGGAGGCCAAAAGGTCCCTGATGTTGTCATCTTCCTTAATCTGCCTCAGTTTACGCATCTGCCTTGGCTTTTTACCGAACAGGTTGCGCAACAGGTCCGCTGGATTAAGGATGGCACCGAGTACTTTGGTGACTGCACTTGGGTTTTTGTTGCCTGCCTCATAGCTGGTAGGAAGACCGGAAATACTGTACTGATAGGCATTGTTGATGGGAAGGTTCTTCACATCAATTTCCAGATAGCCGGTAAGCTGATAGGGCCTAACAATGACTTCCTCCAAGGCATAAGCCAACTCGGTAAGGGAAATTTTAGTGTCCGCAAACCGGAACATGTCATTGGTGACCCTCACTTTTTGGGTCTTGAAACCCAAATATGAAAAGTAGAGCGTATCATTGACCGCGGCGGGAATGGTGAATTTACCATACTGGTCGGTAATGGTTCCTTTGACCTGGTTCAGGTTGATTACGTGTACGCTTTCCAAAGGAAAGTCCGTTTGCGCATTCATGACCGTGGCAGTGAGTTCCCTTACTTCCTGATTGGCTTCTTCATTCTGTGCCAAGCAAAGAAGTGGGGCAAGGAAAAATAGTGTAAGTAAAATTCTTCTCATGCAATCTTTGTAGGTATAAAGGTACTAAACAAAGAAAAATAAATAGGATGCCAGCGGCATTTAATATAGAATTAACTAATAGAATCCTGGTCTTTTCTTGCCACCTTTTTTACTGAATCCACCTTTTTTTCCACCTCTGAAGGATTTGCTTTCTCCTCCTTTGCGTCCACCACTTTTGCGTCCGCCACCTTTTCTGCCACTCCTCTTTCTTCCTCCTTTGGAGCCACCTGGGTTTTTGGAAACCTCCACGTTCACAAAGCGTCCATCTACTTTAAAATCGGTGAATGTCTGTAAGATGAATTCGGTAATGCTGGCATCTGTGTTGAAGAAAGAGAAACTATCCTTGGTGTCCACATTGAAGATGTCCTCTTTTTCCAAATTCAAGGTGTCTCTCAGGAAGTCCTTAAGGGACATCCAATCATAGCCGTCACGCTCACCAATGTTGATGAAGTAACGTACAGACCCTTCGCTGGGTATATCAGCGTGGTCGGCGTCTACTCGATTGCCGCGCT
>JAGQZL010000133.1 GCA_020434915.1 Allomuricauda sp.
GGGCTTTTTTCTGACCGAATTTCTTCCTTTCCACCATTCTTGGATCTCTTGTCAATAAACCTTCTGGCTTAAGGATGCCTCTATTCTCAGCATCGATTTCGCACATGGCTCTGGACAATGCCAAGCGAATGGCTTCTGCCTGACCTGTGATGCCGCCTCCGTAAACATTCACTTTTACGTCGTAGCCACCCTCGTTCTCGGTCAAAGTAAAAGGCTGCTTTACTTTATATTGTAATGTGGCGGTGGTGAAGTATTCGTTCAAATCCCTCTTGTTCACGGTAATGTTTCCAGAACCTTCGGAAACATATACCCTGGCCACAGCTGTTTTTCTTCTACCTATCTTATGAACCACTTCCATTTATTTGTAGTCGTTTAAGTTAATAGCTTTTGGTTTTTGCGCTTCTTGTCCGTGCTCGGCGCCTGCATAAACTTTAAGGTTCCTGAAAAGGTCGGCACCCAATTTGTTTTTGGGCAACATTCCTTTTACGGAGTTTTCAATGATACGCTCTGGGTGTTTGGTCAAAACATCTTTTGCAGAAGCAGAACGTTGACCTCCTGGGTATCCGGTATATCTCAAATATACTTTATCGTCCCACTTGTTCCCTGTCATATTGATTTTCTCGGCATTGATGACAATTACATTGTCTCCACAATCAACGTGGGGGGTAAAGTTGGTCTTGTATTTTCCTCTAAGCAACTTGGCTACTTTAGACGCCAATCTTCCCAAGGTCTGTCCTTCAGCATCAACCAATAACCATTGCTTGTCAACGGTAGATTTATTGGCGGAAATAGTCTTATAACTTAATGTGTCCACTTCTCGAATATTATTGATTTAATAACCTATCCCGATAAACGGGCTGCAAATGTACAATTATTAGATTGAATTACAAACGGTTGGTTGGGAATATTTTTTTGCTTTTTTCATTTTCATGGTTTCACTTCCCAAACGGGGTCAAATATCCCGTTTCTTTCTGTTAAAAAAACCATAAAAAAATAAATAGGTGTAACTGATACCATATTCGGAGGTCTTTACTGTATCAATCCAATCAAAAGCGAACAAAGTGAAGCACTCTGGCCTTGTTATCCTTGCCTTGTTATTAGGTATAAATGTAAACGCACAAGATTCCACAGAAGTAATAGAAAAGAAAAAATATACCACTAAGGCCTTAGGCGAGTATGCGGCACCAACCATCAATGGTATATTGGAAGACAAGGCCTGGGATCTTGTGGAATGGGGCGGTGATTACATAGAATGGCAACCGGATGAGAATACCGCACCAACGCATCAGACGCAATTTAAAATCCTTTATGACAGTAAGAACCTATATATAGGTGTCCGTTGTTTTGATGATGAACCCGACAAAATTGTAAAACGACTTTCCCGAAGGGATGGTTTTGATGGTGACTGGGTCGAATTTAATATAGACAGCTACTTTGACAAGCGGACCGCTTTTTCATTCACTATTACTGCTGCCGGGGTAAAGGGGGATGAGTTTATTTCCAACAATGGAAACAATTGGGATCCCAGTTGGAATCCCATCTGGTATGCCAAAACCAATGTAGATGACAAGGGATGGACGGCCGAGATTCGGATTCCTTTGAGTCAATTGAAATTCAGTAGGGCAGAAGAGCAAGTATGGGGCTTTCAGTCCACACGACGATTTTTTAGGGCAGAGGAACGCTCCTTATGGCAACGCAAACCAGTGGATCAACCCGGTTGGGTCAGCGAATTTGGCGAACTGCATGGACTTAAGAACATTGAGCCCCAAAAACAATTGGAAATACAGCCCTATACCGTTGTCAAAACAGAAAGCTATGAGGCAGAGGAAGGCAATCCTTTTCGGGATGGAAGCGATAGCAATATCACCGGGGGCTTGGATGCAAAAATTGGTGTTACGAACGACCTTACCCTCGATTTGACAGTGAACCCTGATTTTGGGCAAGTGGATGCAGACCCTTCCGCCATTGCCTTGGATGGGTTTCAAATCTTCTTCCAGGAACGGCGGCCTTTTTTCGTGGAGAACAAAAACATCTTCGACTTTAGCGTATCCCAATCGGAAGCGGGCAACACCTTTGGGTCCGACAATATCTTTTATTCCAGACGTATCGGAAGAAGCCCGCAAGGATATCCGGATACGGAGGATGGGGAGTATGTGGACCAACCGGACAATACCTCCATTATTGGTGCGGCCAAGTTTAGCGGAAAGACTAAAAATGGGTGGGCCATTGGCGTATTGGAGAGTGTGACCGCCCAACGGCAGGCGACCATTATAAATGGTAGTGGTGATGAACGAAAGGAAATAGTGGAGCCGCTCACCAATTACTTTGTGGGGCGCTTGCAAAAGGATTTCAACCAAAGAAACTCGTACATAGGAGGGATTTTTACGGCCACCAATCGGGAAAACTTGCCCGAGGAACTTAATTTCTTGCACGAAGCGGCTTACACAGGTGGATTGGATTTTAAACACCAATGGAACAATAGGGATTGGTACCTTGGTGGAAATATCACTTTTAGCCATATTCAAGGGAGTACGGAAGCCATTGCCAACACGCAGGAATCCATCACCCATTTGTTCAACAGGGTAGATGCCGATCACGTGGCGGTGGATACGACACGTACCTCGTTGACGGGGACCGGGGGCAACGTGCAGATTGGTAAAGTGGGTAACGGCCATTGGAAATTTGAATCGGGGGCCACATGGCGATCTCCGGAATTGGATTTGAACGATATCGGTTTTCAGCGACAGGCGGATGACATCCGCCACTATACCTGGATTGGGTATCAGACGTTGAAACCGGACAGCACCTTCAGAAGGGTTGGGATCAACTACAACCATTGGACGGCCTGGGATTTTGCCGGCAATCATAACTACATGCAGTTCAATACCAACAGTTGGCAAAACTGGAAAGGCAATTGGTTTACCAACCTTGGGTTTAATTATGCACCCATTCAATACTCCAATTTTGATTTAAGGGGAGGGCCCAGATTGCGTATTTCACCTTGGATGAGTTTTTGGAACAGCATCAATACGGATAATAGAAAAAAGATTCGCTTCTCTGCATTCCACAATGGGCGTAAGGCGTTGGATAATTCCTTTAAGACCTATTATGTGGAGGCCGGTTTTGTGTACCAACCCATCAATGCCCTTCGTATTTCGGCTTTTCCGTCGCTGAACATCAATCATGATAAGTTACAGTTCATTGATAATTTTGATGATGTGGGCGGTTCACCGCGATACTTGAATGGGGAGATCGACCAGCGTACCTTGAGTATGTCGTTCCGGTTGAATTATACCATCAATCCTAATTTGACCATCCAATACTGGGGGCAACCTTTTATCTCCAGAGGTCGATACTCCAATTTTAAGCATGTGACCGACCCGTTGGCTAAACGCTTTGAGGACCGAATTGTACAATATGGTCCCAATCAGACCAGCTATGCTGATGAAACCTATTCCATTGATGAAAACCTGGACGGGATAACCGATTTCAGTTTTGGTGATCCCGATTTTTCCTTTGTGCAGTTCCGTTCCAATCTCGTAATTCGTTGGGAATACATCCCGGGGTCTGAAATCTTTTTGGTCTGGTCGCAGGATGTGACCCAATCCGGGAATCCGGCAGAGGGATTGTTGCCCAGTTTGGGCGATAACATCTTTGGACAGAAGCCCCACAATATCTTTTTGTTGAAGGCTACCTATCGATTTGTGTTATAGTTTAGCGTAAATATGCACTTGTCTCATCGAGCCGCAGTCGAAGGAGCAGTCGAGATGTCATGTTGTTAGGGATGGGATGCTGAAACGCCATGCCTGCCGGCAGGCAGGAGTTCAGCATCACGAAACTCCAAAATAAAAATGGATTCCTGCGGAAGCAGGAATGACAGTATGCTTACTTGAGGGTCTTTTGTCATTCCGCACTTGATGCGGAATCCACTTAACAATTACAGGATTCCTGCTTTCACAAGAATGACGGTTTACCCTTTCATTATGTTCCGAAAAGCAGCAACCATAGCTTCATTCGCTTCTTGATCACCGACGGTGATACGAACCTTGCCCGGTGCCCCAAATTGGGAAACGGGACGCACCATAATGCCTTCTTCCATCATTTTGTCCGTGAATTCCATTTCCGGGAATGGTGGGTCTATGATGAAAAAGTTGGCTTGGCTTGGCCAATATTTGATACCCAAATCATCAAACGCCTTGGCGATAAATTTTCGTCCTTCAAGAACGGTCTGCACGGTTTTATCAATAAACTCCGTGTCGTTCAAGGCCCCGATGGCCGCTTCCAAGGAAGTGAGTGGCAACAAAAAGGGTTTGCAGATCAACCGCACATAATTGGCAATGGTGGCAGTGGTGTATCCATAGCCGATTCGCTGACCGGCCAAACCATAGGTTTTTGAAAAGCTGTTCAACCCAAGTACATTATGTCCGGCCAACACATAGGGTAAGGCGGTTACATAATCTTCCGCATCGGCAAAGTGGCGGTACACCTCGTCAAAAACAATGAGGATGTTTTGGGGTATACGGGCCATAAAATCATCCATAACGGGTTTGGAAATGTAGGTCCCCGTGGGATTGTTCGGGCTGGTCAAGAAAATGACCTTGGTGCGGTCGGTGATGGCGTTCAAAATGCCTTCCACATCCAGGTCATAATTGGGAGCCAACAAGGGAATATCGATGGTCTTGGCGCCATACCATCTCGAGAACACCGAATAGGGCAAAAAACAGGGATTGGAATAGATTACTTCATCCCCTTCGGAAACAAAAGCCCGTAACAGGATGTCCAAAATCTCCGAACCGCTGTTCCCACATAAAAATTGGTCCGCGGCAAGTTGGTTGTCAAAGTCCTTCACCAACGCTTCACGAAGGCGAATGTCGGTTTGATCGGGATAGATATCGATATGGTCCAATGCTACTTTCATGGCAGCAATGGCCTTGGGCGAAGCCCCCAAAGGGTTCTCGTTGGAGGACAGCTTGTAGATTTTCTTATCGGAAGGGGGAATGTTTTTTCCACCTTTGTATACCTCTTTCGGCTCCAAGTGGGCCTTGAAAATCGATTTGATGTCTTTTTTCATTATTGGTTTTTGTTATTATGAAAATGTATTTTATTATCAGGCTATCGGTGCAACAATAGCAGCACTAATCAACATTATTGTAATGGTTAATACTGTTATTACTACACCTAAGATTGTTCTTTTCAAGTTAAGTTTAATAATTCCAAAAAGGATTAATGCAAAAGCAAGTAGGAAGATAAGGCCACTGATTAAACAGTATATCCAATAAACTTGGGAATTAGCATAGTACCATGGGTTTGTATTTACAGGTCCCCAAGGATACTCCTCAGTATTCTTTTCAATTACAACAATATAAAACTCCGATAAATCAATAAATGACCATAAACCAGAAAAAATAAGCCCAATTATTCCTACTGGCCAAATAATCCATTTTGTTGATTTATTCATCGTTAAAATTTGTCAGCTAGGTTTAGAACATAATTTAAAATCTGCATACCGAATAAAACATTATTCAGTGCATAGATTGATTATCCTACTTGAAATTTTACAAACTTTCCCCATAAAGCAAAAGCGCCATGGCCTTTTCGGTATCCCCATGCTCCAATAGGTGCTGGGCCAATTCATGGATTTCCCGTTTTGAACGATTTTTGGCATGATGCGAAACCCCGGCAATGTCAATTTCCAAAGTGGAAGGCAGGCTTTCCAAATTCCCCAACCTTCCTAAATTGTTGCCTGTGAGTACTTCGCTTTCCCGAATGCCCTTGGGCAACGCATCTACCCCAATACCTTTGGTGCGTAGGGGTTTGGGAATTTCGAACAGGGCTTCCTTGGAGGCACGGATGTACCAACTTCCACCCATACGCCCGACCAAATCCAATTTTTCAGTGTCCAATTCGCCATTGGTAAAGTAGGCATCATTTATATGGATCAACTCCACTTTGGCGATGATCAAGTTTCCGGCCCCAGGGGTCTGGGCCAATTCGATTACTTCTTGGACCGTGCATTCAAAAGAAACAGGTGCTTCGGCCACACGGGGCGGTTGTACCTTTTCACTAGGCACTTCGGTGAGTCCTGCCTTTACAAATTCATTCACCCCTTTGTCGTAGGCTGTGCTGGCAAGTGACATCTGCTCCACCATGGGATGGTTCACAATATTGATGACCACTTCCGGCACTTCAAGCACATTTTGGTGGGTGTGTTTCAGGGAATTGTCCCGTCCACTCCGCGCTGGTGAAAAAATCATGATCGGCGGATTGGAACTGAACACATTGAAAAAGCTGTACGGACTCAGGTTCACATTGCCGTCCTTGTCCACGGTGCTGGCAAAGCAAATGGGTCGCGGTGCCACGGCCGTGAGCAGTATTTGGTGCAAATCGGGCTGTGCCAATTCGGTTGGATCGATGGTTTTCATCATACTATTGAATTTTTGTCCTATCGAGCGCAGTCGAGATAGGTGCAAAACGCTCCGGTGCCATTTCGACTGCGCTCAATGTGACACCTGAATCCTTTATTGTTTCGCAGGCAACACCTTGGTGGATACTTTCCCGAAACCAACTCGTTTCCCATCCTTTTCGGCATAGCCACGCATGGTTACGGTGTCGCCATCCAAAATGAACTTGCGCTCGGAACCATCCTTCAATTGCACCGGTTTGGTACCCATCCAGGCCAATTCCAACATGGAGCCATAGGCGTTTTCATCCTTCCCGGAAATGGTTCCGGAAGCCATCATATCCCCCACGTTGATGTTGCAGCCATTTACGGTATGGTGTGCCAATTGTTGGGCCATGTTCCAGTACATGTACTTAAAATTGCTATGGCAAATGGTGTTCGCTTCACCGCTGTTGGGGGTGATGTCCACTTCCAAGTTGATGTCATAGTTTTTGGCGCCTTCGTACTCCAAATAGGGCAATACTTTCGGTTCTTGGGTAGGTCCGGCCACCCTGAAAGGCTCCAAGGCTTCCAAGGTCACCACCCAAGGAGAGATGGAAGAGGCAAAATTCTTGGCCAAAAAGGGTCCAAGGGGCACATACTCCCATTTTTGGATATCTCTAGCCGACCAGTCATTGAACAATACCAATCCGAAAATGTAGTCCTCCGCCTCTTTGGTGGATACGGAATCGCCCAATTGGGTATCCTTTCCACAGATAAAGCCCATCTCCAACTCAAAATCCAAGCGTTGTGTAGGTCCGAAAACGGGGGTGTCCGCACCGTTCGGCAAGGTTTGTCCCTTCGGGCGGTGAATGGCCTGTCCGCTCACAATAATGGAGCTGGCCCTACCATGATAGCCAACGGGGATGTGTTTCCAGTTGGGCAACAAGGCATTCTCCGGGTCCCGGAACATCTTGCCTACGTTGGTAGCGTGTTCTATACTCGAGTAAAAATCGGTGTAGTCACCCACATAAACGGGCATGTGCATTTGGGCTTCCGAATGTTTTACAAAAAGCTCTGGCTTTCCGGCCAACACGGAATGGTCATCCTGTAGCCAGTGCTGGATGTTTTTACGGACTCTTTTGGTGATTTCCTTGCTCAAAGCGATAAAATCGTTCAAGGTATCCTTTTCCAGTACCGCGGTGTTGAAGTCGAACACATCGAGTTCGGCCACGGCGGCCAAATCCAAAATGTGTTCACCAACAGCTACACCCACACGGGGGCTGCGGTCTTCGGTGGAAAAAATCCCAAAGGGAATGTTATGGATAGAAAAATCTGAGTTTTCAGGTATGTTTATGATCATGAAATTATTGTTTGTCAGCTC
>JAGQZL010000134.1 GCA_020434915.1 Allomuricauda sp.
TGACCGTGGACAGTTCCGATCAAGACAACATGGTCTTGGTAAATGCAAAAGCCGCCGCTGGGTATCCCCAAAATATTGCGGACACCAGTTGGTACCGACAACTTCCTGCCTTTGACATGCCCATTCCAGAGTTGCGGAATGCCACGTATCGGGGTTTTCAGGTAGAGGGAGATAGTATGCTGCCTAATCTAAGACCCAATGATTGGGTATTGGCCCGGGCCATTGAGCACATAGATCATGTGAGTCCCAATAAAATGTATGTGGTGGTGCTTCAGGATTCCATCATGGTAAAAAAGATTGAACGAAGGCCCAATTCCAATAATATTACCTTGGTTTCTTTGAATGAAACCTATCCTCCTTACGAAATCAAACCCTTTCAAATTCAGGAGATTTGGGAAGTGAGCAGCAAGCTTACCTTTAATGTGGATGCCACTACCGAAACAGGACTGTTGAAACAATTGCAACAATCCATGGAAGAACTTAAAAGGCAAATAGCTGGGTAATCAAATTTTTGCAACGGCCATTGCCAATGTTTTGGAAGCATCTGGATTGCGTCGGAACCAAAGTTCAGGTTCAAAAATCTCCAGTTCGGCCAAAGCCCAATTTCCATTATTGTCCTTAAAAAAGTCGACGCGCGCGTATACGGGAAGTTCAGGTGCCGCATGCACCACACGTTTGGCGAAATCAATTTGCGCTTCAGACGGGGTATATTCATGGACACTGCCTCCAAAGTCGTCCTGGACTCTAAAATCACCAGGTTTGGCAATCTTGAGTACGGCATGGGTAAACTCCCCATTGAACAGCATCATGGATATTTCTCCTTCGGTGACAATGTTTTCCTGAAATTCTTGGAGCATCATGGCTTCGCGGGCAATCAGTTCCTGAAAAAGGCTTTCATACTCAACAATATCTTTTTTATGGATTTTGTAGGTATGGCGTGCCGCTCCAGAAACACAGGGTTTTAAAACAAACATGTCATTTTTGAAGCCAAAATTTTTCACCGCATCGTCAAATGCCTGTTCCAAAGTGATCAAGGTTCCCTTTTCCACAAAATGGGTTTTGGGAATGGTGATGCCAGCTTCTGAAAGGTCGAGCAAATAATGTTTGTCAATGTTCCAGTCGATGAGTTTTTTGGAATTGATGAACTGTGTTTGCTTAGAAGTGGCCTCAAACCACGCGGAAAACTCCTCGAAACGGTCAAAATAGTCCCAAGTGGTTCGGAAAAGGGCAAACTTAGTGTTGGACCAATCAAAATTTGGGTCGTCCCACGATTTTCTGACTACTTTCATTCCCTGTTCCTGCAAGGCCTCAACTACCAATCGGTCTTCCAAGAGCACGTTTTCCACATAGGGCGTCCGCTTTTCCGGATTCACATACCTGTGGTCCGTCAATACAACAACATCAAACTTCATTTGGAAGAAATTTAAAACCCGACCGCTTTGTCATCACCTCGTTTGTCTGCGCCACCTTCCAATTTTCCGTTGGGCAGCACACGAATGGCATCTACCTTTCCAATAATCGGAGTACGCTCCTCGTTGATGATGTAGCCTTTGGATTTCAATTCAGAAATCAGTTCTTCAGGAAATCCTTCGGGTTCAAAAATAATCATGTCGGGTAGCCATTGATGATGGAAACGAGGTGCATTCACAGCATCTTGCATACTCAGGTTGAACTCATACACGTTGAGAATGGTCTGGGCGACAGCTGTAATGATGGTAGACCCACCAGGGGTTCCCACAACCATATACAATTTGCCGTCTTTTTCCACTATGGTGGGTGTCATACTGCTCAGCATACGCTTTTCGGGGGCAATACTGTTCGCTTCGGCACCTACCAGTCCAAACATGTTGGGTACACCGGGTTTGGCACTGAAATCATCCATTTCATTGTTCAAAAAGAAACCCAATTCATCACAATACAATTTGGATCCATATCCGCCATTCAATGTGGTAGTGGCTGAAATGGCATTACCCTCGCTGTCCACGATGGAATAGTGGGTAGTTTCGGCACTTTCAATGATTTCTACCTCTCCGTGGCTCACATCGGATGACAGGGTAGCCTTGTCAAAAGAGAAATTGGACATTCTCTCTTTTAGGTATTCGTCACTTAAAAGCACATCGTAAGGAATATCGACAAAATCAGGATCCCCCAAAAAGTAATTCCGATCCGCGTAGGCCCTCCGGGAAGCTTCGGTGAACAACTGAATGGTCTTTGCGGAATTATGCCCAAATTTGGAAACATCATAGGGTTCCATCATCTTAAAAATCTGGTTGATGGTGACCCCGCCACTGCTGGGAGGGCTCATGGAAATGACATGGATGTCCTTGTAGTCAAATTCGATGGGGTCCCGCCATTTGGCCTCATATTTTGCAAGGTCTTCCTCGGTGATAAAACCACCTTTTTCCTGAACAAAGGCAGCCAGCTTTTGGGCAACCTCACCCTTGTAAAATCCATCCCTTCCTTGTTCCATGATTTTTTGAAGGGTGTTTGCCAATTCTGGATATTTAATAGTGTCCCCAGCTTTGAATGGACCTGCAAACTTGGTGCTATCGCTGTTCGCCTTTATAAACTGTTCTCGGTATCCTTCCAAACGTTTGGCCTGTTTTTCGGTAACCACAACCCCTCGTTTGGCCAGGGCAATGATGGGTTCCATAATTTCCGATAGGGGAAGGGAACCAAATTTTTTGTGTACTTCCATGACTCCGGCCACTGTTCCAGGCACACCTGCGGACGTGGCACCAGTGGTACTCATGTTGGGAATCACATTGCCCAAAGAATCCAAATACATGTCCTTATGTGCAGAAAGCGGGGCTTTCTCCCTGTAGTCGATACCTCCGACTTCCCCATCATTTTTTCGGTACACCATGAATCCACCACCACCTAGATTACCTGCAAAAGGATAGGCTACGGCCAAAGCCAGTTCCGTGGCAACCATGGCATCGAATACGTTCCCTCCCTTTTTCATGATATCCACCCCAATTTGGGAGGCTTCCTCACGTGCCGAGACCACCATGGCCCTTTCGGTGACCAGTCCAGTCGGCGTGGTGGGTTGCTGTCTACAATTGACAAATAAAAAGAATAGGGGGAGAAGGAGTATCAGTCTTCGCATAGTGATTTGAATTTAAGTCGGGAAAAGGTAATCAATTCTTCAAAAAAAGCGGTGAATTCATTTTCGAAATCAACGTAGTGTTCCTCAAGGTCCAAAATGGCAAAGTTCATCTTGGATTTATTTTGGGTCCTACGGTTCATACCGTTGAGAACCCTGTCAATTCCTCCTAAATTGGCATAATTGAGCAACCAGTTGTCCGAGATCATATAAGGCATCATCCTTTTGGTGGCCAGTGGCAGCAGTTCATAGTTCTCTTCCAAAAGGTCATAAAAACGGTCTACATATTCTTCCAAGGGCACTTTTGAATAATTTGTCCAGTTTTTGGCCAAAAAGTGGTCGTAAAAAATGTCCACGATCACTCTGCTGTAATGGCTGTAGTTTTTATGGAGCCGCTTGCTGCTTTGTCTGGGAATGGGGTGTGCATCGGTAAAGGTGTCAATTTCACGATGCAGTAAAATTCCTTTCTGTATCCTTTCAGGGAAATGTTTGAACTTGTTTCCACGGATATGATCGGCAAAAAAATTGCCCAAGGTAATTTCCTTGTCGTCAAAAGAAAGATAAATATGGGCCAAGAAGTTCATCGGGGCAAAAAACGTTTCCATCGAAATTAATGATTTCAAAATATGGGAAAAGAAAGGTCCGTTTATATTTGCAAAAACTTTTTTAACAATTATGACACTGATCAAATCAATTTCTGGAATTAGAGGAACCATTGGAGGGAAAACAAACGACAACCTAACCCCGGTTGATGCGGTTAAATTTGCGGCCGCTTATGGCACCTGGTTAAAGGATTATTCCAAAAAAGAGAAATTGACCGTTGTTATTGGAAGGGATGCCAGAATTTCTGGGGAAATGATCCAGAACCTGGTGGTATCCACATTGGTGGGCCTCGGAATCGATGTGATTGATTTGGGATTGTCCACCACTCCTACGGTGGAGATCGCAGTTCCATTGGAAAAAGCGGATGGAGGGATTATTTTAACTGCCAGTCATAACCCCAAGCAATGGAATGCCCTTAAGTTGTTGAATGAGCGCGGTGAATTTTTGGATGCCGAGCAAGGTGCCAAGATTTTGGTATTGGCCGAAAAAGAGGATTTTGACTTTGCCGAAGTGGATGATTTGGGGGAAATCATTAAAAATGATTCCTATATCGACATTCATATAGATGAAGTGTTGGAACTTCCCTTGGTGGATGCGGAGACCATCAAAAAGGCGGGCTTCAAAGTGGTTGTGGACGGCGTAAATTCCACAGGAGGTATCGCCATTCCCAAGTTGTTGGAAGAATTGGGTGTGGAAGTGGTCAAGCTCTATTGCGATCCCACGGGGCATTTTCCGCACAACCCAGAACCCTTAAAAGAGCACTTGGGAGATATTTGTAAAAAAGTGGTAGAGGAAAAAGCTGATTTCGGAATTGTGGTAGACCCTGATGTGGACCGTTTGGCCTTTATCAGTAATGATGGGGAAATGTTCGGGGAGGAATATACCTTGGTGGCCTGTGCCGATTATGTATTGGGCAAGACCAAAGGAAATACGGTTTCCAACTTGTCATCTTCCAGGGCTTTGCGGGATATCACCGAAAAGCATGGGGGAACCTACGAAGCTGCGGCTGTGGGTGAAGTGAACGTAGTGACCAAAATGAAAGCTAACAATGCCATTATTGGAGGTGAGGGAAATGGAGGCATCATTTATCCCGAAAGTCATTATGGGCGTGATGCATTAGTGGGAACAGCCATGTTCCTAATGTTGATGGCGGAAAGGGGAGGAACCGTTGCCGAACTTCGCGCGAGTTACCCCAGCTATTTTATGAGCAAAAAGAAAATCGAGCTTACTCCCGAATTGGATGTAGATGCCTTATTGGAGGCCATGCATGATAAATACAAGAATGAAGAAGTCTCCATTATTGATGGGGTGAAAATTGATTTCCCCGAAAACTGGGTCCATCTAAGAAAATCCAATACCGAACCTATCATCCGAATTTATACGGAAGCCAAATCACAACAAGAAGCGGATAATCTGGCGGACAGGATCATCAACGAGATCAAAGAAGTGGCTGGGTTGAGCTAGCAATCATTTTTACAATTCATAAACAATTTCGGAATTGTTGAATTCATCATGTGAAATGGAGGTATGGCTATCGGAGTCCAACCAGATTTTCCAAATGCCGTCTTCTTTTCTGAGGCCAACGTTGAAGTAGCCGTATCCCCTTATTTGGAGGGTTTCATCTCCTTTGCCTTGGGAACTCAATCGGTAATACCCTCTTTGGTAGGCAATATCACCGGTAGCGTTGGTGGCTGTGGAAAGAATGGCAAAGGCAATCCCCAATTTGTTTCCTTGTGTTTTCATGGATTCAATGAATCCACCGAAGCCATCTAAATATGGATTTCCGGTTTCTATGTTGTTTTGATCGATGGTCACTCGTACAATGTCCATGGAATGAATTGATTTTATCTTTTCGGAATCCAATTGGTCATAGGCTTCCATAAAAGGCACCCAAACATCATTTTTGATGGCTTCCAATGTTTCCGATGCAATGGTTTTCTTTGGCTGCTGTCCGAAGGTGATGGCGCCTAGGCACATAAAAAGTGCCATGATGATTGTTTTCTTCATTTTTTGGTCGTTATACGTTGATATCCTCAATATTAGAAAACAACCAGCAATGAGTTGTCAAGTTTAAGAAAAGAATAGCATTTTGAAATGGAGAGAATAAACTCTACTGGTTTTGAAATTCTTTGGGCACTTTGTCCTTATGTTTCCATCTTTTGTGGGTCCAGAAGTAGTATTCCGGGGCTTCCTGGATGGATTTTTCCGTTTCCCTTAAAAAAGCATCCGTAATCTTGTAGTCTGGGACATTGGTGGGATTTTCAGAAAGTATCTTGAATGTGCCTTCATAAAACCCTCTTTTCTTTTTTTGCACCTTCAAGTATACCGGGACAATATCGTTCGCTTTGCAAATTTCCTCACCTCCCACGTGAACAGGGACCACAATACCCATAAAATCGGTCCAATACTTTGCCCTGCTTACCATGGGTGATTGATCACTGATTATTCCGACCATCAATAGTTCATTGCTCTCTTTTGCGGCATGAAGTATTTTTCTCGACTCCCTGGTAGATATAAGGGTGGTGTTGTATTTTCCACGTATGCCCCTTATCATTTTGTCAAAATATTTGTTCTGGATTTTTTGATAAATGCCATATCCTTTCGACTTGATCTGCAAGTTTAACGACAATACCCATTCCCAGCTGGCATAATGCGGAAGCATGAGCATGGTGTTGATGCCTTTATCCTCCAAATCATGAAGTATCTCTATATTGGTGACGGTAAAACGTTTTTGGATTTCTTCTTTGCTCATTCCCATGGTTTTCATCATTTCCAAAAACATATCGCACATGTGCCTAAAGAACTTTTTCTCAATTTGAAGCCGTTCTTCGTCCAATTTTTCAGGAAAAACCAAAGCCAAGTTGCTCCGAACCACTTTTTTACGATAGCCAATTACATGGTATAGAAGCACATATACTCCATCAGAAATGAAATAAATGATTTTAAAGGGAAGTCTGGACACCAGACAGAGCAAGGGATATACAAGGATATAGACTATCAGCTGCATAGGCTTTTCTTGTGTGCAAATATAGCTATATTTGGCCCAAACCTTTATCTAAATGATGAATTTACACATCGCTACCATTGCCATTATTGCAGCCAATGTATTGGTTTCCTTGAAGGGTTTTGGTGATTCTGTTTTTTTTGACCGTTACAAGTTCAGTATCAATGCCATTCAAGCAGGGCAAAAAGAGCGCATGTTCACATCAGGATTTTTGCATGTGGACATTTCCCATTTGTTCTTCAACATGTTCACCCTGTATTTTTTTGCCGATGTGGTCATCAGTTGGTTTGGGCCCGGAAAATTCTTGATCATCTATTTTGTGAGTTTGCTGGCAGGAAGTCTTTTGGCCTTGTTTTTCCATAAGGACGAACCTTTTTACAGTGCTGTAGGGGCTAGCGGCGCGGTAACAGGTGTGTTATATGCGGCAATTTTGTTGTATCCCGATATGCAATTGGGAATCATGTTCATTCCAATTCCGTTGCCTGCCTATGTATTGGGGATTGCCTATTTGTTGTATTCCATTTATGGGATGAAAAGCCGATTGGGCAACATAGGGCATACCGCCCATTTTGGAGGGGCCATAGGGGGCTATGCCACTACCTTGTTGTTTAAACCGGAACTTTTTGTGACGGATACATTCATCGTCGTATTACTGGCCGTACCGATCATTATTCTTTTTGTTCTTGAAAAGATGGGAAAAATCTAAAAAACAAAAAGCCCCATTTTTGGGGCTTTCTTTTTATTTTTTTGACAAGGTTAATTCAAAACCTCGGCTACTTTTTGCTCCAATGCAGGACCACGAAGGTCTTTTGCAATGATCACTCCGTTTTCATCCAAAAGAAAAGCTGCAGGAATCGCATTGATGTTGTAAAGCCGCGCAATGGGGTCGTCA
>JAGQZL010000135.1 GCA_020434915.1 Allomuricauda sp.
TTTTGGAAAATTCAACGGTGAAGAACAGCCTTATTCAGGGCAATAGTAAAATATACAATGCCAACTTGGACAACGCCATGATCGGCAACCATGTGGTGTTCAATGGAAATTTTGAATCCATTAGTATTGGTGATTATTCCGTTTTGGAATAACTTTAAGATAGATTTATAGGGTTGATGGGGACTTAGAATGCTATGAAAAATTGTTTGCTTCTTTGGATGGCTTTGGGAGTGTCTGCCATGACATTCAACACTAGCTATGCCCAAGAAGAACAAGAAAGCGCCGAAGTCTATCTGGAAGAATATACCGATGAGTTTCAAGAGAACTTCTTTGAGGCCCTCAAGCAAAAGGGCATCCAAAACTACGATAGGGCCATTGACCTCTTCCTAAAGTGCAAACAGTTGGAACCCAATAACAGTGTGGTGGATTATGAACTGGGCAAGGCCTATCTCCTCGATAAAAAATACGTGCAGGCCCAA
Source organism: Allomuricauda sp. (assembly GCA_020434915.1). Taxonomy (GTDB): domain Bacteria; phylum Bacteroidota; class Bacteroidia; order Flavobacteriales; family Flavobacteriaceae; genus Flagellimonas. The sequence continues at coordinate 480 of JAGQZL010000135.1, forward strand.
GAATATGCCATAGAAGCGTTGCTTTCGGAACCTACGGATTTCTGGTATTTGGACAATCTCCTTACAGTGTTGGAGAAACAAGGGAGTCCCATAGAAGCCATCAAACAACAAATACCGTATGACAATCCCAAGCTGAAGGAAAATATGGCACTCTCCTTCTTCAAAAAGCAAAAGTATGAGGATGCCCTAAAGGTGCTCAAAGAGCTTCAAAATTCAACGTTGGCTTCAGATTTGGAACGAAAAATCAATGATTCCCTCCAAAAAGGAAAGGAAAAAATGGAGGCACCCGTAGTGAAGGGGCCTACCAATGAGAATGACCCGGTTGGTCAGTTGAAAGACTAAATAGAGGCACTTATGACAAGTGCGGATTACAAGAACATGCTGAAAGTGTCCGAAGAGGCATTGGACTCCTATCCTTTGCAACCGTATTTTTACTTTGCCTACGGAACTGCTTTGAACAACACGGGCAATGCCAATAAGGCAGTAGAGGTGCTGGAAAGCGGCTTGGACTATCTTTTGGATGATGAGGCGTTGCAAAACCAATTCTTTAGGGAGTTGGCAAAGGCCTATGGGAAAATTGGCAACACACAAAAAGCCAATGAATATTTGAATAAGATAAACTCAGGATTATAATGACCCAGTATAAAGGCATATTATTTAAAATGACGATGATGTCACTTTTCTTCCTAGTGTTAGGTGCCTGTAAAAGCACCAAGACCATCACTGGAGGGGAAGTGGACGCCGGTTTGTCCGCAAAGAACATCATCAACAACCACTATTCCAATGCAGCCAATTTTAAGACGTTGAGTGGCAGGGTCAAGATTGATTATGCGAATGGGAAAGAATCCCAAGGTGTAAATGTGAGCCTTCGGATGGAAAAAGACAAGGTAATTTGGATGAGCGCCCCCCTCGGGATGGTCAAGGCGCATATCACTCCGAACAGGGTTTCATTCTACAACAAATTGCAGAACGAATATTTTGATGGCGACTTCAGTTATCTAAGTCAACTTTTAGGGACCGAATTGGATTTTGAAAAGGTACAAAACCTGCTTTTGGGGAATGCGGTATTGGACTTGCGGAAGGAAAAGTTTACCTCCAACATCTATGAAGGCAACTACCAATTGAAGCCAAAAAATGCCAGGGATCTATTTAAAATCTTGTTCCAACTGGAGCCAAAAAACTTTAAAATAGCCTCCCAAGAAATTTCGCAACCGGAGAAATCAAGACAATTACAGGCAAAATATACCTATCAGAATATTTCTGGAAACGTACTTCCGGATGAAATCAAGATAGTGGCCGAGGAAGCGGGGGATTTGACAACCATTGATTTGAGTTTTCGCAACGTGGAATTGAACAAACCCATGAGTTTCCCCTACAAAGTACCTAAGGGATTTGATAAAATTACATTAAAGTAATATGAAAGGTAAAATTTCATATTGGTTTTATTTTGTGATGGTTACGTTTTTTGTTTCAACTTCCATGCATGCCCAAACGAGCGAACAAAAGGCATTGGAGGCGAGGCGGGAGCGTTTGCAAAAGGAAATCAAGGAAATTAACCGATTGTTATTCGCGGAACGCAAAGAAAAAGGCTCGGTGCTGGACCAAATGGAGGCCTTGGACAACAAAATCAACGTGCGCCAGGAGCTCATTCGGGTGACCAACCAACAGTCCAACCTGCTCAACAGGCAGATCAATGTGAATATTCGCAACATCAGCAAGCTAAGGGAAGACCTAAAATTGTTGAAAGAGGATTATGCCAACTTGATTCAGAAAACTTATCAGAATAAATCCCAGAACAACCGATTGATGTTCTTGCTATCTGCCGAAAACTTCTTTCAGGCTTTCAAACGGTTCCAATACATGCAGCAGTATGCAAAGCATCGAAAAAAACAAGGAGAGGATATTGTCAAGAAAACGGATGAGTTGACCCAACTCAATCAGGATTTGGTGCGACAAAGAAAGGAAAAAGAGCAACTTTTGGCAGAAAACACCAAGGCCAAGAATGAGCTTTCCAAGGAGGTGGAGTCCCAGAGAAACCTTTTGCGGAGTATCAAACAAAACGAGGCCAAATACACGGCCGCTATTCAAGAAAAGCAAAAGGAGGCACGTAGAATTGACAGGGAGATAGAACGAATGATCAAAAGTGCCATTGCCAGTTCCAATAAAAGTTCCGGCAAATCAACCAGCAGTGCCACCTTTGCCTTGACACCCGAAGCCAAATTGGTCGCCGACAACTTTTCGGCCAATAAAGGAAGGCTGATTTGGCCTGTTGAAAAGGGAGTGAAGAGCCAAGGGTATGGGGAGTATGCGGACAAACTGTATCCTGGCATCAAACACAGGAACAATGGGGTTACCATTACCACGGATAAAGGAAGTATGGCACGGGCCATTTTTGAGGGCGAGGTCATTGCAATCATCTCCGTTCCGGGTGGTGGAAAAGGGGTGACCTTGAAACACGGGAATTACATCAGCACCTATTACAATCTTTCTACACTCTTCGTCAAAAAGGGGGATAGGGTTTCGGCCAAGGATATGCTAGGCGAAATAAATACCAATCGGTTTGATGGCTCAACCAAACTGAAGTTTTATCTTTATAGGGACTCCAATCGCCTCAATCCCGAGGATTGGATCTATCAATTATAAGCCATGAAAAAAATTACAGACTTACAAGGCACCTTTGAACTGCACAATGGTGTCCAGATGCCCTATTTTGGTTTGGGCGTGTACCTTTCCAAAGATGGGAGCGAAGTGATCAATGCGGTAAAGGATGCCCTCAACCACGGATACAGACATATTGATACGGCTGCCATTTATGATAATGAGGACGGCGTAGGGCAAGGCATCAAAGAAAGTGATGTGGCCCGAGAAGATGTTTTTCTGGTCAGTAAAGTGTGGAACACGGATCAAGGGTATGATTCCACCTTACATGCCTTTGATGCCAGCTTAGAGCGTTTGGGAACCGATTATTTGGACCTCTATCTCATCCATTGGCCCAAAGGGGAACTATCCAAAGAGACCTGGAAGGCTTTGGAACGTCTTTACAAGGAAAAAAGGGTTCGTTCCATAGGGGTGAGCAACTTTTTGCAGCACCACTTGGAAGATTTGCTCCCTTCGGTGGAAATTGTCCCCATGGTCAACCAAATGGAGTTCCACCCCTATTTGGTACAGCAAGACCTGTTGGATTTTTGTAACTCAAAAGGGATTCAATACGAAGCATGGTCTCCTTTAATGCAGGGACATATTTTCGATTTGGAAGTGATGAAGGATTTGGCGGCCAAATACAATAAGACCATTGCGCAAATGGTATTGAGGTGGGACCTCCAAAAAGGGGTGGTCACCATTCCAAAATCATCCAAAAAAGAGCGCATTATTGCCAATGCCGACCTTTTTGACTTTGAAATCAGCCAAGAGGATATGAATTTATTGGACGGTCTTGACCAAGGAAAACGGTTTGGACCCGACCCCGATAATTTTGATTTTTAGGACAGAAACAGGCTCTTGGAATATCCCACTGCCGAAAAATCGTCTAGAGGCAAACGCTCCCATGGGGAGTTCGCAATGGTCATTCCGAACCCTGTCCTGAATGAAATGAAGGAGCTGTGAGGAATCCCCATCATAAGATTTCTCGTCGCTCGTACCTCCCTCTGTCGAAATGACGGAGACATTCGGTTGCCGCACCATTGTATCCTGTGTCCACAGGTCTCCTTACAAAGAATAAAGTGTCATTCCGAACGAGGAACGAGGAGGAATCTCTCGATCATAAGATTTCTCGTCGCTCAGCCTACCCCTGAACGTGTCACTCTGCTGCCGCAAGATGGTATCCTGTGTCCTCAGGTGTCCTTACAAAGAACAAAGTGTCATTCCGAACCCTGTCCTGAATGCAATGAAGGAGCTATGAGGAATCTCACGACCATAAGATTTCTCGTCGCTCGTACCTCACTCTGTCGAAATGACAAAGACATAGGATTTATGATGATAGCGGATAGTCAAAAAATTCGATTAGAATCAACCCATAAACAAAGCCTTCAGTTCCGTGGCGTCTGAAGGTTTCATTTTTCCAGCCAATACCAAGCTCAATTGCTTTCTTCGGAGTGCAGCGGCATAGCGTTCCTTTTCCAATTCTGTTTCAGGCTCCAAAGGAGGCACTTCGGTGGGTACGCCGGTATCATCTACCGCCACAAAGGTATAAATGGCCTCATTGGCCTTGGTACGTTCCCGGGTAAAGCGGTCTTCGATCCATACATCAATAAAGATTTCCATGGAGGTCTTAAAGGCCCTGGAAACGGAAGCTTCTACGGTTACCACACTCCCAAGGGGTACGGCACGGTTAAAGGCAACGTGGTTTACAGAAGCGGTCACCGTGATCCTTCGGCTATGTCTACGGGCCGAAATACTGGCAGCCCTGTCCATTCTGGCCAAAAGTTCGCCCCCAAAAAGGTTATTGAGGGGGTTGGTCTCGCTGGGGAGCACCAAATCGGTCATTATTGTACGTGATTCACTGGGAGTTTTAGCGCGCATACCTAGAATTTTGCGCAAAGATATTGAAGTGGGGAATGGAAATAAAAAAAGAAGGGCTATTTCTCAGAAAGCAACCAGGCATCCCTGGAGTCGGTGGCTTTGACCTTTCTCAAGAAAACCAATGCTTCTTTAGGGTCTTCAAAGCTATCATAGGCCACTTGGTGAAGGCCATATTTGTTTACCCCCAAATAAAAGGCGTTGAATCCTTTTTCCTTAAGTTGGTTGACCTTTTTCTCGGCGTTTTTCTCCTCACGGAAGGCACCGGCGATCACATGGTGTTTCCCCAATTGCTTTTTGGTCACATCAATGCTGATGGCGGGGAGTTCCAAAGGTGCACTTTCAAAGAAAGTAGCTTCCTGGATCAATCGGGACACTTCTTTTTGTGCCTCTTGCTGTGCGGCAACCTCTTTTTCTTGAAGGTCACCATACGTGTTATAAGAAGTTGCTCCCAAGGAAACTGCCAAAAGGATGACGGCGGCATATTTTAACCAAGGCCTGAACGATGTGGTCTTTTCCCGTTGTTCAGGGGTGATGATAAACGGAATCTTTTCTTCGAGTTCCACCACTTCCTCTTTCAATACTTCCCGTTGCACAGGAGTTGCGGAAAATGATGACAACCCAAAGGAAGAGGTAAGAAAATTGACCTTATTCTCAGGTTGAAATTGGATTCTCTGGTCCTTATTGTGCCAAAGTTTGCCTATCCCGAAGAGTTCAACACTCTCGCCTTGATGTAATCTATGGTTCCAATCCTTGGCTACATCCTCCACTTCTTGCAACATTTCCTCATAACCCAATTTTTTTTCCTTGGCAATATGGGATACCAACAGACCATCATTTTTGGAAAGTTGGGCGTTAAAGGAAATCACTTTGGAGGGAGGGACCAAGGTATTGGTCGTCAAATCAATTTCTGCGGACTTGCCATGTGCCAAGAAAGCACCGAATCCCGGTACCACCACACAATTATACTCGAACAGCAATTTTTCTATGTAAGAATCAATCCGCATAGCCACAAATATTGTAAAAAATGCAAGAGTACAAAATAAGCTGAATAACTTTTTATTAACATTTGAAAATCTGTATTTTGTGGACAACTTTGACTCCCAAATCAAATGACTGAACCTGAAATTATTGCGGCTCTGAGGCTGCAGACCATTCCAAATATTGGCGACATCACTGCCAAAAAATTAATTGCCCATTGTGGTAGTCCAAAAGCCGTTTTTGAGGATAAAAAGCACCACTTGCTAAAAATTGACGGCATTGGGACCCAAACCTTGAAGGGACTCCATGACCCTATTTATTTAAAGGAGGCCGAGGCGGAATATGAATTTATTTCCAAAGAAAAGATCGTTGCCACATATTTTATGGAGGATGGGTATCCTAATCAATTGAAACATTGCGTTGATGGCCCCATCCTATTGTTTCAAGAGGGAAACATCGACCTACAACAAAGAAAGATCATCAGTGTGGTGGGTACCCGGAATGTGACCAACTATGGCATTTCGTTTTGTGAGGCTTTTATTGAGGAAATAGCCCCTTTGAATCCGGTCATTGTAAGTGGTTTGGCCTATGGTGTGGACATTACCATTCAAAAAGCGGCCATGGAAAAGGGATTGCAGACCATTGCATGTTTGGCACATGGTCTCAATCAGGTGTACCCCAAAGCGCATAAAAAATACAAGTCCAAAATTGAAGGGAATGGAGGTTTCTTGACCGAGTTTTGGAGCACCAGCAACCCGGACCGGGAAAATTTTTTAAAACGAAACAGAATCATTGCCGGAATGAGCGAAGCTACCATCGTAGTGGAATCTGCAGAAAAGGGGGGCAGCTTGGTAACGGCTGATTTGGCCCATGGGTACAATCGGGAAGTGTTTGCCGTACCAGGAAGAACTACTGATAAATTGAGTAAGGGCTGTAATGACCTCATCAAATACCAAAAGGCCCATATGTTGACCTCAGCGGCGGAATTGGTCTATCTTTTAGGGTGGGAATTGGGCACGAATGAAGAGGAGAAAACAGTACAAAAACAGCTGTTCGTCGAATTAGACGCAACAGAACAGTCTATCTACTCTTACCTGCAGTTGAACGGAAAACAGTTACTGGATACCGTGGCTTTGGCGTGTAATTTGCCCATTTTCAAGACCTCGTCGACCTTATTGACCATGGAAATGAAAGGGGTGATCCGACCACTACCCGGTAAACTGTTCGAGGCGATTTAGTACCCCAACTTTCCCCGCACCCTGTTCAAAACCTCATGGGCAACCAAACGGGCTTTTTCAGCACCAACGGACAAAGCCTCGTCCACTTGGTCCAAATGGTTCATGTAGTAATCGAACTTTTCACGTGGCTCTTCAAACTTATCCAAAATCACCTCATAAAGTGCCTGTTTGGCATGACCGTAACCATAATTTCCGGCCAAATAGTTGGCACTCATTTCCTCAATTTGCTCTTGGGAGG
>JAGQZL010000136.1 GCA_020434915.1 Allomuricauda sp.
GGGTAACCGTTGGAACCGATGCCGGATTCATTTACCAACTTTATGGCTTTGCGTATCCCAGGGAAATGGAATTGCTGCGCGAAGCTGGCTTCCACCCTCTGGAAGTAATTAAGGCCGCTACCTTGAACGGGGCCGAAGCTTTGGGCATGGCCGATGAAATAGGCACCATCAAAGTGGGTAAATTGGCCGATTTTGTAATCGTGGAGGAAAATCCCTTGGTCAACCTAAAGGTTTTGTACGGCACGGGGGCCATTCAATTACAGGATGACAATACCGTGGCACGGGTAGGTGGCGTAAAATACACCATTAAAGATGGAATTATCTACGATGCCAAGAAATTGCTGGAAGACGTGAGAAAAATTGTGGAACAAGCAAAAGCTGAAAAAAATTACAAAATCATTCAACCTGGCATGAAGGGCGAATAGAACAACCCATCCAAAATACAAGCGACAGTGGTTTCATTGTCGCTTTTTTATTGGTTGATTTTAAGGTTGTAAGGAATCCAAAATCCGTTTTGTATCCTCCAACTCCGCCCGCAACCTTTGGTTTTCCATTAAATATTGCCCTTCCAGTTGTTCCAATTTGCGATCAAATTCATCCGCGGGCACGTACTCAGGTTCGAACAGTATCTCCCTAAAAAAACTGTACAATGTCAAAACAAAACTTACTCCAATGGCAGAAAGCAGTAAAACCAGCAACGTTCGCTCTCTCCTTAGAGGGGTTGTTCCTTTAGTAGGATACTTTTTTTCATCATTGGAGCGTTTTGGTTTACTGGACAATTGATCCAGAAAGACATCCCACTTCTCCTCTTCCGAAACATACATGCGCATAAACCCTCCTTCATCCAGAAAATCCTGGGTACTCGGGGTAGATGCCAAAAGGAAAATCTCCATACCATTTCCACTCATGATATCCAACAAATCAGAATCGTACCTTTGGATTTCCCGCACCAGTTTTTCCACGTATTGAAGACTATAGTTGGGTCTTAGAAATTCATCATAGAGTGTTTGGATCTCAAAATAATCGCTGCGTTCCAAGGCGTATTCCAAAAACCGGTCCTTTAGTTCGGCCTTAAAAAACTCACTCATGATACTGAGGAAAAAGTCATTGGTCAGTGGTTTGGTTGTCCGGTTTAAATGTACACTATGTAAAATCAACGAACATTAATCCCTAGGTAAAGATTTTGTAATGGTTTGTTGATGGCACAAAGAACGCAATGGGATGTATAGGCAATGAGAATCAGGAAAGATACGGGAAGTATGGTCTGTCAAACAATTTCTGCGCTTAGACCGGCCTGTAGCAATTTGGTGCATCTCGGTTTCAAGTCGCCATACTCTCCGGTCTTCACGGTACATTTTCCATTGTAATGCACGATCAGGGAACATTGCTCCGCTTGTTCAGGGGTATGCTCGCACACATGGATCAAGGTGTCGATCACATGATCAAAGGTATTCACATCATCATTGAAAAGTACAATCTCATTCTGCTTCACCGTCTCTTCCTCAAGAAGGACATCTTCGCATTCTTTTTCTCTAGTGCCCATTTTACGCGGAGTTTATGTCTTTCTAATTTACATATTTTGCTGAAATCCAGCGGTTCCTCTCCAGATTTTTTTCAAATTCCAAACCTTGGGCGGCACATTTTGAAGAAATGGCATCCAAATCCTCCAAATAAAATCCACTTAAAAATAACGTTCCTCCTTTTTGAAGACATTTGGCATAAACAGGGATATCTTCCAACAAGATATTTCGGTTGATGTTGGCCAAGATCACATCGTATTTTTTGTCCTTCAACAACTGGCTGTCCCCTTGAAAAACTTGAATATCAGCACAGTTATTACGCTCCACATTTTCCATGGTATTCAAATAGCACCATTCATCAATATCAATGGCATCCACGGGTCCCGAACCTTTCATTTTTGCCAAAATGGCCAAAACGCCTGTCCCACAACCCATATCCAGCACCGATTTTCCCTCAAAATCCGTATCCAAAATATGTTGGAGCATCATGTGCGTGGTTTCATGGTGGCCGGTTCCGAAGCTCATTTTGGGCTCGATCACTATATCATATTCCACCTGCATCTTTTCATGAAACGGAGCGCGTACCATACATCTATCACCTACCATTATAGGGTGAAAGTTCTTTTCCCACTCGGCATTCCAGTTTTGCTGTTCTATCTCCTTACTCGTCCAAGAAATCTGGAAATCGGGATGCTGGAGTACGAACAAATCTTCCAATGCACCTTCCTTCCAATCCGATTTGAGAATATAGGCCACCAGGCCTTCCTCGTTTTCCACGAAACTTTCAAAACCGACCTCACCCAATTCTGCCATCAAGATATCCGACGCAGGTTGGAGGGGATCTACCTTGAAATCAAATTCCAGATACAATAAAGACATGCACTAAATGGCTTTGATGATCTCCACAAAATCCGCAGCCACCAAACTGGCACCTCCGATCAAACCTCCATCCACATCTGGTTTTGAGAATATCTCGGCTGCGTTGCCAGGTTTTACACTACCTCCATAAAGTATGGAAACCCCGTCTGCCACCGATGACGTATAGGCGTCCGATATGGTTTTTCTAATAAATGCGTGCATTTCCTGGGCTTGTTCGGGTGATGCGGTTTCCCCTGTACCAATGGCCCAAACAGGCTCATAGGCCAACACGATGTGTTGCCAAGCACTGGCATCCAAATCAAAAAGGGCATTTTTCAGCTGGCTTTCCACTACAGCAAAATGATTGTCCGATTTTCTATCTTCCAACTCTTCCCCAAAGCAGAAAATGGTCTTCATACCTTTTTCCACCGCCGTTTTCACTTTTTTGGCCAAAAATGCATCATCCTCGCCAAAATAAGCTCGCCTTTCACTGTGTCCAAGAATAACGATATCCACCCCTAAATTGAGTAGCATATCGGCAGAAATCTCTCCCGTATAGGCACCACTTTCCGCAAAGTGCATGTTCTGGGCCGAAACTTTGATGGTGGAGCCCTGAAGTGCAGCCAAAGCCGCTTGAAGGTTTACAAAGGTGGGAGCTACGATCACTTCCGCAGTACTATCGGGCAGCATTGCCGAAAGTTCGGACAACAAGGCCTCTGTTTCTTCAAGGTTCTTGTTCATCTTCCAGTTCCCGGCGACTATTTTAGTTCTCATGTGTTCTGTTTTCTTTTGTGTTATGTTTAGAAAGTAAGTTTATCAATATCGTTGTAATGCACTTTTTGGGCAATGGTCCCGCGATTTAGCACCAATATCCCCGGATTAGATCTCACAATGGTCTTCAAGGTCGTTTCATCCGTAAAGTAAAAATCAAAGTCCAACCCATAGTTCTTTTTCAACTCATTGGCCATTTCATTGCTGGATGCGGACATACCAATGACTTTATAGCCACTTGTTTTTGCTTTTTTGGCCACCTCCGCAATGCCAGTAAAGGCATCATAATTACTCTTTGTCATATCATAGGCAATGACCATCATCAATTTATCCTCTTCAAGAAGCTCGGCAGCAAAATCCTGACCCCCTTGTTCTATGGTAAAATCGTGAATGGGCGGCTCATACCCTTTTTGGATTTCGGTAGTCTCCACATCCACAAACTCACCATCCACAGATGGGTAATCACCATTGGTCACCACAATTTTATCCTCCCCGTTTACCTTGAAACGCCATGCATATTCAAAAACCGGTTTTGGGGCGTTTTCAGGTATGGACATTCCTTCCTGAATATTGGCTCCAATTTTATAGGGTCTGAAATCTACCGATGGCAGATGGTTCAATACATGATTGGCAAACCAAACACAGGCCACCAACGCGACCCCACTTATAATCCAGTTTACCTTATTGCTGAACAAAGGGGTTATATACTTTTTGCCGAAGAACAAAATCAAAATGAACACCAAAAGAATTACATCCTTGGTGAAGGACTCCCATGGCGTCAGCTTTACCGCATCGCCAAAACACCCACAATCTGTCACTTTGTTAAAATATGCCGAATACCAAGTGAGAAAAGTGAAGAAAACAATCATTAGGAGTAAGCTCCACACGGTAAACTTGGGTTTAAAGCCCAGCAAGAGCAACACGCCCAATATGACTTCCACAATGACCACAAAAATGGAAATTCCCAAGGCCATCGGGGTCAAGAACGGCAAATCCAACACCCCTGGGCTAAAATATTCCTCCAATTTGAAGGAAAAACCCATGGGATCATTCAATTTAATCCATCCGCTGACAATAAACAGTACCCCAACGATAATTCTTGAAATCCAGACTAAATATTTCATTCTTCTTCGCTTAAATGAATCAATGCAAAAACAGCATAATTGATCATATCCTGATAATTGGCGTCCACCCCCTCACTCACCAAAGTGGCTCCCTGATTGTCCTCAATCTGTTTTACCCTGAGTAGTTTTTGAAGGATCAAATCGGTCAAGGAACTTACACGCATATCCCGCCAGGCTTCTCCATAATCATGGTTCTTGTCTTCCATCAACTTTTTGGTGTTCGCCACTTCTTCATCATAAAGTGCAATGGCTTCCTCGGCGTTTAGATCCGGCTGCTCCACCACTCCTTTTTTGAGCTGGATGAGCGCCATGATGGCATAATTGATGATTCCGATAAACTCGGATTGCTCTCCCTCATCCACCTTGCGGACCTCATTTTGTTGCAAACCGCGAATGCGCTGTGCCTTGATGAAAATTTGATCGGTAAGTGATGGCAGACGCAAAATGCGCCAAGCGGTACCGTAGTCCTTTGCCTTTTTCAAAAACAATTCCCGACAGGTTTGGATTACCCTATCATATTGTTCGGAAGTCTGCTGCATGTATTGTTGCTAATTTGCGTAAATTTCGACCTATTGATCGTGCCCCATGGCACATTGCCAAAGATAATGAAACCCAGCAAAGCAGATATTTTTTATGACGATAAACTGCAAAGGTGAACTAGTGGACCTTACCACCCCCAAGGTGATGGGGATTATGAACCTAACCCCGGATTCTTTTTTTGACGGAGGAAAATACAAAGATGCCTCTACCATTTTGACACGGGTGGAGGCCATGTTGAACGATGGCGCCACCTTTATTGACATGGGCGCTTATAGTTCCAGACCTGGTGCCGAGCACGTTCCGGAGGAGGAGGAATTGAAACGGATGCTCCCCATCGTAGACCTCATATTGAGGCACTTTCCAGATACCTTGATTTCCATTGACACCTTTAGAAACAAGGTTGCCAAAGAAAGTATAGAGCATGGAGCGGCCATTATCAATGACATTTCTGCAGGGAATCTGGATGATGAAATGTTTGCCACCATCTCCAAATATCAAGTACCCTACATTATGATGCATATGAAGGGTACCCCCCAATCCATGCAAAAGGAGGCCACCTATGATGACCTTATCAAAGACCTTCGGTTTTATTTTTCAGAAAAGATACGGCAGGCCACTGAACTCAAAATAAACGATGTCATTATTGATCCTGGCTTCGGTTTTGCAAAGACCATGGGGCAGAATTATACGTTGTTGAACCATTTGGATCTGTTCCAAACCTTTGGTTTACCCATTTTGATAGGGTTAAGCCGAAAGTCCATGATTTACAAGGTTTTGGAATCCTCCCCAAAAGAAGCCCTGAACGGCACTACCGCCCTGCACACCATTGCCCTTTTAAAAGGGACCAACATAATACGGGCGCACGATGTAAAAGAAGCCGTGGAATGTATTAAACTTGTAGAAGCATTGAAAGCAAATGCACTCTGATTTTTTGTTCTCTTAATTTTGTTAATTTTACAAAAACACCTCGGTTGGATTTTCTAAACTTTCTCGAATTTAAGATTACGGATGTCATTGACATTGTCCTAGTGGCCGCATTGTTGTACTACATCTACAAATTGGTGAAAGGCACTGTTGCCATTAATATTTTTATAGGTATCGTTATTGTCTGGGCCCTGTGGAAACTTACCGAACTGCTCCAAATGAAGATGATCAGTAGTATGGTGGGTGGTTTCATGAACATTGGTCTGATTGCCCTGATCATTGTGTTCCAGCAAGAAATACGAAAGTTTTTGTTGATGGTCGGTTCCACCAATTTTGCGAAAAAGCGAAATTTTGTAAAGCATTTCAAGTTTTTGAAACAGGAAACCATTACCTCCACTACCGATGTGGAATCCATCATCGGAGCCTGCGAACGCATGGGGACCACCAAGACCGGCGCCATTATTGTGATTGAGCGCAACAATTCCCTCGACTTTGTAAAATCAACTGGGGATGCCATGAACATTGAGGTGACCCAACCCATTTTGGAAAGCATTTTCTTTAAGAACAGTCCCCTACATGATGGAGCCATTGTGATACAGGACAATTTTATAACGGCCACAAGGGTAATCTTGCCCGTATCCAATGACCGAAACATCCCATTACGTTTTGGCCTGAGACACCGTGCCGCTGTCGGCATCACAGAAAAAACGGATGCTCTTTGTCTGGTGGTCAGCGAAGAAACAGGATCTGTGTCCTATATCAAGAATGGTGATTTTGTTCCTTTTAAGGGAACGGAAGAGCTTACCAAGCTTATCAAAAAAGACCTGGAATAATGAAATGTGCCAATTGCGAATCCAGTCTTCGATCAGATTTCGGTTACTGCCCTACTTGCGGTGCCAAGGTCATTCGTAATAGATTGACCATGAAAAATGTCTGGGAAGATGTAAGTTTCCAGGTGTTCAATCTGGACAATACATTGATCAAGACCTTCAGGCACTTATTTTCCCAGCCACAAAATGTCATCAACAGCTATGTTGACGGTATTCGAAAAAGATACATGAACCCCATTAGCTATTTTGCCATTGGAGTGACCCTATCGGGAATCATGTTCTACATCCTTCGGAACGTATACCATGTGAGTCTAACAGAGAATAGTTTTTCAAAAGCTAGCTCCGAAGTTTCAGCAAACATGGATTTCGTTTTTGACTATCAAGGAATCATGTCCTACCTCATCATTCCGTTTTATGCTCTGTTTACCTGGCTGCTCTTTATGGACAAAAAAAAGCTTAACTACACAGAGCATCTGGTTGCCAACGCATACATCTTCGGTCAGATTTCGATGCTACAGATAATGGTGAGCTTGCCTCTTTTTGGCTTGTTTGATATCCGGTACGATGTGTTCAATTGGTTCTTTTTAATGGGTTCAGTTATCTACCAATTTTTTGTGTTCAAAAAAATATACAAATTGGGGACCTCTGGAACCATACTGCGTGCAATGGCTTATTTGATCATGATTTTCATTCTCATGATCGGCATAGGCATTCTTTTTGGAATTATTGGGTTTTTGACCGGGAAGCTTTCCTTGGAAGACTTTGCCCCCAAATAAGGTTAAGCCACTTCTTCTGCCAAAAATTGGGCATTGTAAAGGTCGTTGTAGTATCCACCTTTTTTCAAGAGTTCCTTATG
>JAGQZL010000137.1 GCA_020434915.1 Allomuricauda sp.
GACAACTCCCATTAGATAAATTTTGCCAAAGATTCGGTCAACGCCTTTCGATGGAATTTTTCCACTCCTTTGGAGTGGCATTCCAAATTCCCTTTTTCGTAACGGTTGAACCAATCCAAAAGTACAGTTTTTATACCTACCGTATCCTCTTGATGGTAAAAGGCGCCAGCCTCGGAATGTTCAACCATCTCACCTGCTTCCCAATCTTTGGGGCCAATAGCAAGGATAGGCCTTTTGGCATTCAAATACTCAAAAAGCTTCCCGGGGATTATTCCCTTGGTTTCTTCGGAATCTATTTCCAGTACTAAAAGTACCTGTGATTTTTGTTGAAGTTCCAGCACCTTTTCATGGGAAAGGTAACCCAACACTTTTGTAGACGATTCCAAACCTAATTCTTGAATGGATTGTAGTACTTCCTCCCCCACCACACCGGCCAACTGAATGGAAAGCGCATTTTGAAACGCTTCGTTCTCGGCAATTAGCTCCTTTATGGCCTGCCAAAGACCTTTTGGATTTCTACCTGTCAACAAAGACCCTATATGGGAAATGGTGAACTTGGAATCGAGACTTACTGGTTGTAAATCGTCATCATATCCATTGGTAATGACTTTAATGGGTTTGGGTGTGATGGCTTCAAACTCCTTTTTGGTTGTATGGCTCGTCACCACAATTTTATCCGCCGAAACCAATACTTCCCTTTCCAAATTTTGATGCTTTCTACGCGCAAAAGAAGTCAAACGCAACTTTTTATGGTACCCAATGGATGTCCATGGATCCCGAAAATCAGCTATCCAATGAATATCGTACCGTTTCTTCAAACCCAGACCTATCAAGTGTAGACTATGTGGCGGGCCAGTAGTGATAATGGTCTTGATTCCTTCGTCCGCAATGACCTTGGCCAAGAAATGTATGGAAGGCTTTACCCAAAATTTTCGGGCATCGGGAATAAAAAAATTACCTCGGACCCACAATAAAACCTTTTCCACTAAAGTGGGTTGCTTGTCCGGTATAATCCCAGAACTGATGGTCTTTGTCTTTTTCTTGGAAAGAAGGGAAGCCCACGCATAAGGTTCTTTGATGGGTTCCTTTAAAACCCGTATTCCTTCTGGCACCCCATTGACCAAATCTTCGTCCACCAACGGGTAGCTGGGGTTTTCGGGTACATAAACTATGGGTTGAATGTCAAAATCAGGCAAGTATTTTACAAATTTCAGCCATCGTTGTACCCCTGGTCCACCTGCAGGAGGCCAATAGTACGCTATGACCAATACCTTTTGCATTACTCCTCTTTGGATTTTTTCGGGAAGAACGAATATCCAAGACCTCCGATGATGATCAATCCCAACAAAATACTGGCCGCCAAGGTTATCTGGCTACCTGTTTCCACTAGTTCGGGCTCAAATTTAAATTCGATGTCGTGCTCACCAGCTGGAATTTTGATGCCACGCAATGCATAATCCACCTTGTAATGAGGTTCCGCTTTTCCATCTACAAACGCATGCCAACCAGATGGATAGTATATTTCTGAAAACACGGCAAATCCATCATTGTTGTTGACTGACTTATATTTTAAATAATTGGGACGATAATCCACCAAATCAATTCGTGCCAAGGAATCCACATCATAACGTGTTTTCGTCAAACTTGGATAGATCTGGGTATTGACCACCGCTTGTGTTTTGGAATTGAAATCCTTCAATTGCTGGATTTCCTCATTGGCGGATGAAACTGGTACCACCTGTTCCACGAACCATGCATTTCCATTGGCATCTGGGTTGATGGCCGGGAAACTATTGCCCTCTTCATCCTGCTGGATGACGTATTTCACGTTCAACATGTTCAGCACCTGAAGGTTGTTCTGGTATAGATGATATTCGAACAAATCTTGCAAAGCCCTTGGTTTAGCGGCGTGATAACCACCAATGGATTTATGGAAATAGGAAGTTCGGGCACCGTTGATTCCTTCTTGTGGATCAAAGACCCTGAAAATGGAATCATCCTGTTGGATCATTTGGTCCAATGGGCTGGCTTGAAAGGGTTCGCTCATTTGGCGTTGACGTACAAAATCATCCTCGTTCACATAACGAAGGTCCACACCCACCAAATCAAACAGCAACAACCCGCCCAAAATGATAACGAAGAGGTTCCTGCCAATTTTTTCCTTGATAAAAAACCACAAGGTCACGGTAGCCAACAACACATAGATCAATGATCTAAGGGTGTCACTTACATACACAGCTTTTCTATCACTCTTCAAAACTTCAAGTACAGCATCCCCGAAATATTGTCGGTAACGATCATCGTTGGCACCTGAAAAATCAAATACTCCCATCAAAACAAAAATGAACACCACCAGTCCCACCGTAATGAAAAGACTCCACTTTAAGGCAGCCAACTTTTCCTTGGTGTCCATCTTGGATCTGAAAAGTTCACGAAGGCCCAAAATTCCCAATACAGGCATACAGAACTCCAATACAACCTGAATAGAGGAAACGGCCCTGAACTTGTTGTACAATGGGAAATAATCAATCATGAAATTGGTAAGAGCCGGAAAATTTTTCCCCCAAGAAAGCAACAATGATAAGATGACTCCTGACAACAACCACCATTTGCTTTTGCCTCTCACCAAAAACATCCCCAAAATAAACAAGAACACGATAATGGCACCTACATAAGCGGGAGCCGCCGGCCCTGAAAATGGATGTGGTCCCCAATACAGATAGAGCCCGGAAATTTCCAATGCCTTGGTCGGAGGCAATCCTTGGTTTACAAAATACTGATATACCTTGGAGTCTTTACCCAAATCTTCCTGTCCGGATCCTCCAAACATTCTTGGCACGAACAAATCCAAAGATTCGGCCAAACCATAGCTATACTGGGTAATGTATTCCTTATCCAGACCATTGCTAGGCGCTTTGGGACTTCCATCAGGGTTAATGGTGAGTTCAGACTTACCCCGGGTACTCCAATCCGCATATTCCTTGGTGGCCATAAGCCCAGTGGCATTCGCCGCTATGGAAAGGACCACGGCCAAAACCAAGATTCCGACCGAAACAAAAAAATGTTTCAATGTTTTCTCTTTGATGGCATAAATGAGATACACCAAACCAAGCACCAATACCAAAAGCATAAAATAATACGTCATTTGATAGTGGTTGGCACTGATTTCCAATGCCATGGCAAGTGCGGTTAAGATAAATCCCAACAAATATTTTTTCCGAAAGACCAGGATAATGCCTCCCAAAACCATGGGGATGTACCCCAATGCATGTGCCTTGGCATTGTGTCCCACTCCCAAAATAATGATGAGATAGGTAGAAAATCCGAAGGCCAAAGCTCCCAGTGCCGCAAGTCTAAAATCAACTTTTAGGCAAAGCAAAAGGATATAAAAACCTAGAAAATAAAGGAACAGGTAATCGGCCGGTCTGGGTAAAAACCGAATCAAGTGGTCCAATTTCTTTACATAATCATTTGGGTAATTGGCCCCTAACTGATAGGTGGGCATACCCCCAAAAGCACTATTGGTCCAGTAAGACTCCTCACCCGTTAGTTCCTTGTAATCGTTACGTTCCTTGGCCATGCCCTTGTACTGGGCAATATCCGACTGAAAAATGGCCTTTCCCTGCAAGACCGGATAAAAGTAGGCCAGTGATGCAAGGACGAATAAACCGATTACACAAATATGGGTGATAATGGCTTTTGGAGAAAGAGTCATGGATAGGTTTTGAAAAGACAAATATTAATCAATTTCCTCAAAATCTATATATTCTCCAACTTTTTTTGAAGGATTGGCCCTTCTGGGAGGCTTTTTGGAAACAGTGGTCTCCCCTTCCCTACTTTCTCTTTGTTCCGTAAAATCCTGGTAATTGCCAAATTGTTGCCCAAATCGCTCGTTGGTCTTTTTCACCGCATAATTCAGCAATTTTGGGGCCAACCACTTCCCTAGCAACTTTAGGGCGTAGTATACTAATATGATAATTAAAATCGTTTGTATAAAAACCATATAACCTCAGTTATTGTATCAAAATTACACTGTTAGTAACGGAAACCCGTCAAACGTATCTTAAAATAGTATTAAAAACCTGTTATATGGACCTCTCCATGATCAAAAAGTCAGTATTTCTTTTCGTTCTGTTGCCCACCTTGCTCAGTGCACAATACACCGATGTCATCAATTCCAACAGACCTGGACGGGCCGTGAGCGCTTATGCCGTGGGCAAAAATGTGCCGCAGGTGGAAGTGGGCCTTTTGTATGAACAACAGGACAATGCCGATTTAAATTCAGACTCCAACATCTTCGGAGCGGACTACATGTTGCGATACGGATTGTTTTTTGAGCAACTGGAAGTGAATTTGGAGGGATCGTTCATTTCACAGAGCATCACCTATCCAGATTTGGGCATTGAAGGTAACTTGACCAACTTTTCCCGAAACCGTGTGGGATTGAAGTATTTGATCTATGATCCCTACAAAAATCCTGAACGAAACAAGCCCAATCTCTACAGCTGGCGAGCCAACAATGTTTTCCAGTGGAAAAACCTTATTCCGGCGGTATCGTTATATGCCGGGGCCAATTTTTTATTCGGGGACAATCCTTTTTATCCCGGAGACCCCAACTTGTCCTACCGAGGGGCCATAGCTACGCAGAGCCGATTGTCACCAAGATTTGTGTTGATTTCCAACGTGGCCTATGATCGTATCGGAACCGACTTTCCCGAGTGGCGCTACGCACTTTCATTAAGCCATGCCTTTCGGGATCCCAGATGGAGTGTTTTCTTTGAAGGGCAGGGAATTTCTGGGGATAGATATTCGGATATTATCCTGCGCACCGGGGTGGCCCGTTTGATCAATCCCAATTTTCAGGCCGATATCCACATGGGTTCCGGGTTTAAAAACTCCCCTTCCCGTGTGTTTGTGGTACTAGGCTTTTCCTACCGATTGGATTTCCACAAGGATACTTTAAAACCCATTGATGAGCAACCTGCTGGCTTAAATGGCAAAATTGGAAGGAACTCCAATAAGAAAAAGTCAAAAAAGAAGCGGAAAAAAAATAAAGATGACATAGATTTTTAAGTTTTCCCCTCTTCACTTTTCTGCTGTAGGTAATATTCCTAATATTGAGGTATTAATTAGGATTTATGGTTACCGTAAAGCAGGTTCAGTCCCAATCAGACTTAAAAGAATTCGTAAAATTCCCCTTTTCCATCTACAAAGGTTCGCCCTATTGGGTACCCCCCATCATCAAAGATGAAATGGAATCCTTTGACAAGGACAAAAACCCCGTATTCCAAAGCGCCGAGGCATCTTTCTTTTTGGCATACAAGGATAACAAAGTAGTTGGAAGAGTCGCTGCCATCATCAACTGGTTGGAAGTGAAAGATCAAGGACTTAAAAAAATGCGGTTTGGGTGGTTTGACTTTGTGGATGACCTTGAGGTTTCCAAAGCACTGTTGGATAAGGTGAGGGAAATAGGCCAAAAACACCAACTGGACTATATGGAAGGGCCTGTTGGTTTTTCAAACTTGGATAAAGTAGGGGTGCTTATTGAAGGCTTTGACCATATAGGCACCATGATTACCTGGTATAACCATCCATATTACCAAAGCCATTACGAGCACCACGGATTTGTGAAGGAAAAGGAGTATTTGGAGAACAAGTTCCCGGCCGCCAATGCGGACCCCAAACTCTTTGCAAAAGCAAACGAGCTCATTAAAAAGCGGTATGGGCTTCGGGAGATGAACTTTGAAAAAAGCTCGGAAATCATGCCGTGGGTAGATAAAATGTTCGACCTGTTCAATGATTCCTACGCAAAGCTTTCCTCTTTTGTCCGAATCACCGATATCCAAAAAGAATACTTCAAGAAGAAATACATTAGTTTCATCAATCCGGAATACATCAAATTTGTAGTGGATTCTGAGGATAACCTGGTGGCGTTTGCCATTGTGATGCCCTCATTCTCCAAGGCCCTTCAAAAAGCCAATGGTAAATTATTCCCCTTCGGTATCTTTCATCTGTTGAGTGCCAAGAGAAACAGCAAGGATGTCATTTTCTATTTGATCGGTATCCATCCAAATTATCAGAACAAAGGGGTCACTTCCATCATATTCAATGAATATTATCATACATTCCAAAAAAAGGGTGTGGTAACTTGCATTCGAACTCCTGAATTGGAAGAAAATGTGGCCATCCGACAAATGTGGAAGCATTTTGACCCGGTGACCCATAAACGCCGCAGGACCTACAAAAAAGACCTGTAACCAAGTATAAAATCAACCGACCCAATGCCCAACCAACCTCAAAAACCATGTTACCTTTCATCCAAAATCACGGTGTATGAAGGGTAAAGCTCCAATTAGATCTACCTTATGGATTGTAGGTATGTTGGTGCTCTTTTTAATACCTACAGAGGTAGCCTCCCAAGAAAAGGAAATCATACACCGCGGGGAGCAGTGGCTGCAATACAACCTAAATACGATTCTGGCGGAAAAGTGGTCCATGTTTGGAAACCTGGGATTCCGATGGCGAGATGGATTTGAGGAGCACACATTTTTCTGGGGAAGGGCTGGCTGTAGATATTCCCTGACGCCTACGATTCGGGTGGCCACTGGGTTCACTTATGTGGAATTTAAGAGTGAAGGCAGCACCTACCAAGTAGAGTTTAGACCCTATGAAGAATTGTTGGTGGTGCCCAGCAAGGGAAAAAAAATAGGGTTCAGTCACCGATTCCGATTTGAACAACGGTTCTACAATCCCGTGGTGGATAATAAGGTCCAATCCGGAAACACCTTTGCGGTACGGTTACGCTATGCCCTTTCCACCCGGATACCCATTGCCAAACTTTCAGAATCAAACCCTGATTGTAAACTCATCTTGGCCATCAGTGATGAGGTCATGGTAAACGCAGGGAAAGAGATTGTAAACAACGTATTCGACAAGAACCGGTTTGTAATTACCCCTACCCTACAGTTCAATAAATGGATGTCCGTGGCACTCGGATACAACTTCCAGTTTTTTAATACCACAAAAGCTGGTCAATATATTCAGTCGGATGTTATGTGGTTTCACTTGACGCACACATTTAATTTCTCCAAAAAGAAAATGGAAGATATTGAAGAGGAGCACCATGTCCCCGTCACACCTACAGTGGATTGACCTCATTCTTTTATATCTGTTTACAATCGGGTAAACCCGATTAAAAACAATTGTAACTAATTAGATAGCGCTTTGGCTCCCGTATTGTTGGTTTGCTGGTGTTTTTTTTGGATTTTTAAGAGTTGTTTATATAACCTAGTTGTGCAACATTTGACCAAATGAAAATAAACCTAACAATAATCTACTTTCTTCTATCAATTTCAGTAATTGGACAAAATAACCCAATGGAATTGTATAATACTGGAAATTCTAATTTCAA
>JAGQZL010000138.1 GCA_020434915.1 Allomuricauda sp.
ACATAGTAATCCTGTACGCTACGCAATTCTTGAAGGTCCCATCCGCCTGTAACATTACCATCGTTGTCCCTTCCTTCCAAGGTGTACCAAAAAATCTGTCCCAAAGCGGTGGCATCAGGTCCCAATGAAGGGTTTACCCCATCGGGCAATAGGTTGTTGGGCAAGGAATTCAACTTTTCCAAAATGCGGCTTCGGCTCCAGTAGAATTCCACATCTTCTTCAAAAATGATATAGATACTGGAAAAACCGAACATGGAAGAACTCCGAATGGTTTTCACTCCTGGTATCCCCAACAAGGAAGTGGTCAGCGGATAGGTAATCTGATCTTCGATATCCTGCGGCGACCTGCCTGGCCATTTGGTAAAAACAATCTGTTGGTTTTCACCGATATCGGGAATGGCATCCACGGCTACAGGATTGTTGGGCAAAAATCCCGTATCCCAATTGAAAGGTGTGCTTACCGTTCCCCATCCTACGAATAGAACGAGAAGCAGGATGGCCACCAATTTGTTTTCTATGAGAAATTTGATGCTTTTGTTCAGCATGGAAATTTGATTTAAACATTAGATCGAGAATAATGGACACAAACGCGCCAGCCCAACCAAAGAGGTCGGGGAAAATCAATCTATGTTAAATCAAATAAGGAAAGTTTGATCTAGAACCTGAATGTCCCGTATCAAAGGAGGTGGATTGTATTCGCTGAATGAATTGGGCTCTTCCGTAGCCTCCTCCATCAAATGAAAATAGGTTTGAACGAAGCTTACAATAAAAACTTGCTGATCCAAACTAAAATCATCAAAGCTCATCTTAAGGTCATGCTGACCCTGAACAGTGAACGATTCATCATCACAACAGGATTTTTCCATATCCATGGACATACCACAATCATCCGCATGGGAAAAGAGCGAAATGTCCATTACCCTTCCCATACAAATATGTTTGTCCACCGTCCAGGAAACTGTGGATGCCAAGACCAAAATGGCCAGGAAAGATGAAAGGATTTGATGTAAAATCTGCTTCATTTGACTACAAAACTACAAAATATCTGTTTTTATTGCTTTGCTTAACAGAAGATTATGTTTTAAAACCTTGTTAGTTTCTCTTCCTTTGTCGTACAAATAGACTAATCAATACATTTGCAAAAAACAATCCTATGTTGACATCGTTGGATCCCAAAGTACTTGAAATTGTAAGGGACGAAACCAAATCCGTGAACACCCGCCTGGGTGAAATCTGTGAGTTGCTTCGCAGTAATGTACCCTATTATGATTGGGTGGGCTTCTATTTCAAAAATGGCGACAAGGAAGAATTGAAACTGGGTCCCTACGCCGGTGCACCCACCGATCACACCATCATTCCTTTTGGAAAGGGCATTTGTGGACAGGTGGCAGTGAGCAACCAAAACTTTGTGGTACCCGATGTGGCTGCCCAGGACAACTATATTGCCTGCAGTATCACCGTAAAGGCAGAAATAGTGGTTCCCTTGTTCGTAAATGGTGAAAATGTGGGGCAGATAGACATCGATTCCAACACCCCGGACCCATTCACGGAAGTCGATGAGCGCTTTTTGGAATTCATCAACCGGGAAGTGGCCAAAATTCTGTAAAACTTCTGCCAATTTGTTGATAACCCGTTCTGCTTTTTAGCTTCAAAACAAGTAATTTTGTGCGCTTAATAAATTGATTTTAAGACACAGAAGATGACTGCCAAAAAAGCCTCTGCCGCATTAATTTCCGTATTCCACAAAGATGGTCTGGAACCCATCGTCAAAAAATTGGATGAACTTGGTGTAACCCTATATTCCACAGGAGGAACCGAAAAATTTATCCGCGATTTGGGTATTGATGTAATACCTGTTGAAGATGTGACCAGCTACCCTTCCATTTTAGGTGGACGTGTGAAAACCTTGCACCCCAAAGTTTTTGGAGGAATCTTGAATAGACAGGACAATGAGAGCGATGTTGCCCAAATGCAGGAATTTGACATTCCGCAATTGGATATCGTGATCGTAGATTTATATCCTTTTGAAAAAACGGTGGCCAGTGGGGCTTCGGAGCAGGACATCATTGAAAAAATAGATATTGGGGGTATTTCCTTGATCCGTGCAGCTGCCAAAAACTTCAAAGATGTCCTTTGTGTATCGTCCATGGAAGACTATGCGGACTTTCTGAATGTGATCACCGAAGGAAGCGGAACCACCACCTTGGAAGACAGGAAACGATTTGCGACCAAGGCATTCAATGTTTCATCGCATTATGATACAGCCATCTTCAATTACTTTAATAAAGACCATGAAGAAGCTGTACTAAAAATCAGCGAAACCAAAGGTCAAGTACTCCGCTATGGTGAAAACCCACACCAGAGAGGATTCTTCTTTGGGGATTTTGAGGCCATGTTCACTAAATTACACGGCAAGGAACTATCCTACAACAACCTTTTGGATGTGGATGCCGCCGTAAACTTGATGCAAGAATTCAAGAACGACGACCCAACCTTTGCCATCTTAAAACATAACAACGCCTGTGGATTGGCAACACGGAGCACCATTAAACAGGCCTATGTGGATGCATTGGCCGGTGATCCAGTTTCTGCTTTTGGAGGTATTTTGATTTCAAACAAAGAGATTGATGCTCCAACCGCAGAAGAAATCCACGAGCTATTCTGTGAAGTGGTAATCGCACCGAGTTATTCTGATGAGGCTTTGGAAATATTGAAAGGCAAAAAGAACCGAATCATTTTAATCCAAAACGAAATCAACCTTCCAGAAACATTGGTCAGAACTTGTTTGAATGGTGTTTTGGTTCAGGATAAAGATTCCAAAACCGATTCTAAAGAAGATTTGACTCCTGTTACAGAAAAACAAGCTACGCCAGAAGAAATCGAGGATTTGATTTTTGCTTCCAAATTGTGCAAGCACACGAAGAGTAACACCATTGTCTTGGCCAAAAACAAGCAACTGTGCGCCAGTGGCACAGGACAGACTTCACGAGTGGATGCATTGAACCAGGCCATCCATAAGGCACAGTCCTTCAATTTTGATTTGAACGGTGCCGTTATGGCCAGCGATGCCTTCTTCCCATTCCCTGATTGTGTGGAGATTGCGGACAAAGCAGGCATCAAAAGTGTGATCCAACCAGGAGGTTCCATCAAGGACCAATTGAGCATCGACTATTGCAATGAAAATGGAATGGCCATGGTGATGACAGGTACTAGACATTTTAAACATTAATTTTAGTACTTTAGCCGATAATTTTTACCGTTAATCCGAAAATAGACGCTTTTGTATGGGATTTTTTGATTTCATGACCGAGGAAATAGCCATTGACCTTGGTACTGCAAACACCCTGATCATCCACTTGGACAAAGTGGTTGTGGACAGTCCATCCATTGTGGCAAGGGACCGTGTTTCAGGAAAAATAATCGCGGTGGGCCGCGAAGCAAATATGATGCAGGGGAAGACCCATGAAAACATCAAGACCATACGACCGTTGAAGGATGGCGTTATCGCCGATTTTGACGCTTCGGAAAAGATGATCAATATGTTCATCAAGAACATTCCGGCATTAAAGAAAAAATGGTTTCCGCCTGCGCTGCGTATGGTCATTTGTATCCCATCCGGAATTACGGAAGTGGAAATGCGTGCGGTACGTGAATCTGCGGAACGCGTGAACGGTAAGGAAGTGTATTTGATCCATGAACCGATGGCAGCAGCCATTGGTATCGGTTTGGACATTATGCAGCCTAAGGGTAACATGATTGTTGACATCGGAGGGGGTACTACGGAAATTGCCGTAATTGCCCTGGGTGGTATTGTTTGTGACAAGTCTGTGAAAATTGCAGGTGACGTATTTACCAATGATATCATCTATTACATGCGCACCCAGCACAACCTGTATGTAGGTGAAACCACTGCAGAGGCCATCAAAATTGAAATTGGTTCCGCAACAGAAGACTTAAAATCACCCCCTGATGATAAAAGCATCCAAGGACGTGATTTGTTGACCGGAAAACCAAAACAGGTTCAGGTATCTTACCGTGAAATTGCCAAGGCGTTGGACAAAAGTATCCTTAGGGTGGAAGATGCGGTTATGGAGACACTGTCCCAAACTCCTCCAGAGCTTGCAGCCGATATTTACAACACCGGAATTTACTTGGCCGGAGGTGGTTCCATGCTAAGGGGATTGGACAGAAGGCTTTCCCAAAAGACGGATTTGCCCGTTTACATTGCCGAAGACCCATTGAGAGCTGTAGTTCGTGGTACGGGAATCGCACTTAAAAATTTGGAACGCTACAAAAGTATTTTAATAAAATAGCACGGTCTTTAAAGCTGTTCTATTACCTTAAAGGTGTTCAACCTTTCATAACGATTCGATTGCATGCAGCGCATCATCAATTTTATTTTACGTAATAGAAATGCATTTCTCTACAGTTTTCTTGCGCTAATTTCATTGGTGATGACCGTTCGGTCACATTCCTACCATCAATCCAAGTTTTTCAACTCCTCTAAATGGCTCTCTGGAAGTATTTATGGAACCGGAGCGGACATTTCCTCCTATTTTGGGTTACGGGAAGAAAATAGAAGATTGTTGGAAGAAAATATGGAACTGAGAAGAATACTCTTCAACTCAACTATAGACAGCGTTCAACCAATGGATTCCACCATGATGGATTTTGCAGTGTTGAGCGCCAAACTGGTCAAAAACAGTTTTTCTTCCCCAAGAAACTACCTCACCATCAACAAGGGTAAAAAAGATGGGGTAAAACAAGACATGGGGGTCATAACCACCAAAGGAATCCTAGGTATCGTTGAAAATGTTTCCAACAACTATGCAACCGTCCAAAGTGTCCTTAACTCCAAATCCAATATTAACGCAAAGATCAAAAACACCGAATATTTTGGTTCGTTGATATGGGAAGGGGATGATTACACGATTGCTCAATTGGTGGATATCCCACGATTGGTCCCACTGGTTGTTGGGGATACCATTGTTACCGGTGGAATGTCCAGTATTTTTCCGGAGAATATTCCGATAGGGACCATCAAAAAGTACGATTTGAACGCTTCGCGAAGCTTTTACAATATAGATGTTGAACTTTTCAACGATATGGCCAATATCAAGAACGTGTATTTGATAGAAAACAAGAACCGAGAGCAAATCAAAGAACTGGAAGCAACCACCACCAATGAATAATAACATTTTTATAAATATTATTCGGTTTGTGCTATTGATCCTGACCCAGGTGTTGATTTTCAATAACCTAAACTTTATGGGTTTCATCAATCCCATGGTCTATGTGATTTTCTTTTACTGGTATCCCATTAAAGGTAACCGGGCCCTCTTCATGATCATCGCTTTCCTATTGGGTTTTATCATAGATATCTTTTCCGATACCTTGGCCCTCAATGCGATCGCGTCATTGACTGTGGCATATGCAAGACCCGTTCTGATGAGGTTCTGCTTTGGGGTCAACTATGAATTCCAGAATTTCAGTTTCAAAAACACCACCAAAATTCAACGGTTGACACTATTGGGACTCTTAGTGCTTATCCATCACCTTATATTCTTTTCCCTTGAAATTTTAAGTATTGCCCATATCCTGTTAATTTTGAAAAAAGTTTTGGCCACAGGTACCGCAACTTTAATACTTTGTACCCTCTTCAGTTCACTTTTTAGTCCAAAAAGTGAATAATTTTGAAACTACGACGTTGGGATAAAGAGAGTTAGGGATAAAAAATAGGTCGAGTATGAAAAAACTGCTGTTATCATCCGTCATTGTCATTATTGCGTTCACCTTTATTGGCAGGCTTTCGTATTTGCAGTTGTTTCGTTTTTCTCCCGATCAAATCTTGGATGACCCCGCCATCAAAAAAATCTATGATTACCCAGAACGCGGATACGTATATGACAGGAACGGAAAACTTATGGTCGGGAACCAACCCGCGTACGATGTCATGGTTATTCCACGTGAGGTGAAAAGTCTGGATACCCTTGAATTCTGTCAACTTTTGGGCATCGACAAATCGGAATTTCTTTCCAAAATGGAAAAAGCAAGGAATTATTCCCCCAGGCTGCCCTCTGTATTAGTCCCCCAACTATCCAAGGAGGATTATGCCAAGCTCCAAGAAAAAATGCGCCATTTTGTGGGTTTTTATATCCAAAAAAGGTCATTACGTTATTACAACACCCATAGCGCTGCCAATGTACTGGGTTACATTAGTGAGGTGAACGAGGGTGACTTGCAAAACAACCCCTACTATGTGGCCGGAGAATTAAAAGGTAGGACCGGGATAGAAAAGCAATACGAAGAACTACTCAGGGGCCGTAAAGGTGTCAAACACATTCAAAAAGACCGTTTTAATAGAGATATTGGGCCATACAAGGACGGGAAACTGGATACCTTACCACAACAAGGTAAAGAAATCCACATCACCTTGGACAAGGAACTCCAAGAATATGGGGAAAAATTAATGCATGGTAAACGTGGTGGCATCGTGGCCATTGATCCTAAATCTGGAGAAATCCTGACCATGATCTCCGGACCCACCTATGACCCTGCCCTTTTGGTAGGAAGGGAACGATCTAAAAACTACAGCAAACTCCATTACGATACGATTGCCAAACCTACTTGGGACCGTTCCATTCTCGCACAGCCTTCACCTGGCTCTCCCTTTAAGACACTGAATGCACTTATTGGTCTGCAGGAAGGGGTAATAGAACCAAACACCAAATTCAGATGTTACCATGGGTTCTATGTTGGAAGTACTTTGAGAGGATGTCATTGCGGTGGTGGTGTCAGAGACCTGAACTCTGGGATTTATCAGTCTTGCAATGCCTATTTTGCAGGGGTCTTCCGAAAAATTTATGACAAATATTCCACCACCGATGAAGGTATGGATGTTTGGGAAAAACACATGAAGAGCTTTGGACTTGGCAATTATTTGGGAACGGATTTGCCAACAGGGGCACCCGGAAGAATTCCGGACAAGGAGTATTATGACAAATGGTACGGGGATGGTCGTTGGGCGGCCTCTACCATCATTTCCAATGCCATTGGGCAAGGGGAAATTGCCGCAACTCCATTACAATTGGCCAATATGACCGCTGCCATTGCCAATCGTGGTTATTTTTACACCCCGCACATCATTAAAAGTGTTGGAAATTCAGGTGCCATTGATCCCAGATACACAACACCTCACTACACAACCATCGATAGAAAATACTTTGAGCCCGTTATTGAAGGGATGGCCAACGTGTATAATTATGGAACCGCCAAATGGTTGAAAATACCCGGAGTGGATATTGCTGGAAAAACAGGAACCGTGGAGAACTTTGTAAAAGTTGATGGTGAGCGCATGCAACTCACAGACCATTCTGTTTTTGTAGCCTTTGCTC
>JAGQZL010000139.1 GCA_020434915.1 Allomuricauda sp.
AGTCAAACTGGCCACTTCCGCCTCCAGCAATCGAATCTGTTCATCCTTGTTCAACAATTCGGCCTTGTTCTTTTCGTAAAGCTCACTTACGTAATTGAACTTTTCCTCGGAATCGTCCTTGCCGCCTTGGATAATATGCAATTCGGCATCTTTTAATCTTGAAAATTGGTTCTTTTGGGTCCGCCAGGTATTGATTACGTTTTCTGGAATCAATTCATCGCCCATGAACACCACTTCTATCAAAGATTCCCCGTCATCTGCGTACTCCAATTTCGTTAAATTGTCCACATACCTGCCAGCTCCTTGAAATTGATACATTTCAACTGTATCTTTTAAGAAGTCCTGTGCTTGTTTTTTGAAAAGGGATTCTTGAAATACCTGATAAAAAGTAAATCCGGCAGGAATCATCACCAAAATACCGGTAATGGACGCCAATCTTGCTATCAACCTTCTTCGTTGTGAATTGGCATAACGCACCATTGGAAAACGCAGGTACTTAATGACCAAAAACGTGGCCAGCCCAATAAAAATCGTATTGATGATGAACAAATACATGGCGCCGGCAGCATACCAAGGCTTGCCAATGGCCAATCCAAAACCTACGGTACAAAGGGGTGGCATAAGGGCCGTGGCTATGGCCACACCAAAGATTACACTGGCAATGGTCCCTTTTTTGGCCCTTGCGATCACCAAGGCAAGACCCCCAAAAAATGCTATTAGCACATCTCGGATATCCGGTTTGGTTCGGGCCAAAAGCTCGGAAGATTCATCCCGAAGTGGAAACAGGTAAAAGAACAAAAAGGCCGTGATCACACTCAACACCACCATTACGGTAAAGTTCTTCAAGGAACGTCGCAGTGTATCAATATCGTTTATGGCCAAGGACATACCCATACCCAAAATAGGTCCCATTAGAGGAGAAATCAACATGGCACCGATCACAACGGCAGTAGAGTTGGCATTCAACCCAATGGAGGCAATGAAAATGGAACACACCAAAATCCAAGAGGTATGGCCTTTGAACGGAATATCGGCCGTAATGGATTCCTTGGTAGCTACTGCATCGGTATTGGAGCGAATTTCCAAAAGCTCGGAAAGAAATTTTCCAACACTGCCCAAGAGTCCCTTTAAATCCTTTTTTACCTCATCCCCGCTATCGTGCTCGGGAACATACCCTTGTTTCGATTGATCTTCGTACATATATTATTTAAGCAAACTGATCTCCAAATTTTTCCTTTACTTCCCCTAGCACTTTTTTAATGTCCTGTTGTTTTGACTTGGGGTAGATCAACAACACCTCTTCCTTGTCCACAATGATGTAGTCCTCCAATCCATCCACTACTACAATTTTTCCTTTCGGAGACCGTATCATGTTGCCTTTTGCATTGTCCAATACCACCTGGGCATTGACTACCGCATTTTCAGATGCATCCTTGTCCAATTTATCATACAACGCCCCCCAAGTCCCCAAATCGTTCCAATCAAAGGTCGCCGGCAGTGTATAAATAGCCTTGGATTGTTCCAAGATAGCATAATCTATGGATATGTTATCCGCCTTGGCATAGTTTTCCTGAATGAACGCCTTTTCATCTGCCGTGTTATAGCAAGAGATGCCATTTCCAAATAATTCGTATTGGCTGGGTTGGTAGTTTTTGAAAGCATCCACTATGGTTTCCACGCTCCACATAAATATCCCTGCATTCCAAAGGAAGTTGCCTTGCGCCAAAAACTCCTTGGCAGTCTCATAATCTGGTTTTTCCCGAAATTGTGACACCTTTTTCAATTTTTCGTCACTCCCTTTTTCAAATTCGATATAACCGAAGCCTGTATTGGGAAAGGTAGGCTGGATTCCCAAGGTGCAAAGCACATTCTCTTTTCCACATTTGTCAAAACAAGCGATGACGTCTTTTTCAAAGGCTTCCTCATCCTCAATCCAATGATCGCTGGGTGCCACGATCATGACCGCATTTGGGTTCATTTTCTGAATTTTTAAGGACGCATACAAAATACAGGGGGCCGTATTGCGCATGGCCGGTTCCAATACCACCTGCTCTGGTTTTACCTTTGGTAATTGTTCCAGGACCAAATCATTGTACCGCTCGTTGGTCAGGATCAAAATATTTTCGGTAGGAATGAATCGATTTAACCGATCAAAGGTTTTTTGGATCAAGGTTTTACCCGCACCCAACATATCATGGAACTGTTTTGGATTGGCAGTGGTGCTCACTGGCCAAAATCGGGAACCAACCCCACCTGCCATCAAAACTGCGTAATAATTCGTATTCATATTGTTTGGTCAATTTTTAAAATGGTGGTTCTACAGGTGAATCCTTTACCAATTCAACTTCTGCGTTGGGTTGAAATAAATAAACTCTACCTGAAGACAACTCCACACATTCGTACCGCTTTACTTTTCTATTCCCTTTTTTGAACAATTTTCCATTGTACAGTCTAAAGATACTGCCTGTGGGCAATTCATACACATAGCTATGTTGGCGCTCCTCTTCATCAAAAGCTTTTAGTGCCACCGATAACCGCGCATCCGTACTACTACTGGCCTTTGGGTTCTTAAAATGGTTCGCAATAATAGGCAATAATTGCATCGGAAATACTTCCGGTCGAATAAAAGGCACCATTAAATGCTGAAAGGTACGTTTCCACTCCATACCATGGGGTTTTATTCGACGACCATAGGTTTCAATGGCCACCAAATGCGCAATCTCGTGGACGAGCGTAATCAAAAACCGGTACTTGTTCAAAGATGCATTTACCGTGATAAGGTGCAATCCATTGGGCATTTTCCTATAATCGCCATGCCTCGTCACCCGATGGTTCACAATTTTTAAATGGACTCCATGTGCTTTGATCAATTCAAAACAAGGTGCCACGGCACGTTCCGGCAAATATTTTTGAAGGGTGGTGTTCACAAAGCAAAGTTACAGGTTTACCATAAATGCTGTTGGAACAATATTTAAGCAACAATCATTAAGGCGTACTATTGCTTACCTGCAACAACTTTCCATTGTACATTTTTTGCCCGGTCAAGGCAAAATCCTTGATGTAGGTAGCCATTTCCAAAGCCGTGACAGGGGCTTGGTACCCTGGAAAGGCTTCTTCCAACATTTCTGTTTGCACGGCTCCAAGTGCCAATACATTAAAACTGGGTCCAGTTTCCTTGAATTCCTCGGCCCACAACTCCGTTAAGGTGATCACCGCCCCTTTACTGGAACTATAAGCGGACAACCCCGGAAACTTGACACTACCCTGAACACCTCCCATGGAACTGATGGTGACCACATGACCGTTCCTGCCCATTTGGGGCAGTACCGTCTTGGTCATCTCGGCCACACCGAATACGTTTACTTTGTAAACGTTCTCAAATTCTTCTCTAGAAATTTGTTGAAAAGGCTTGTTCACCAAACGTCCTGCATTGTTGATGAGCACATCCACCACATGCCACTGTTTGATAAAGTCTTGCACTTTTTCAAAATCTGCCGGGTTGCCCAAATCAAATGAAAAGGTGTGGACATTGGTCAGGCCCAGGCTTTCTACAGGCCTATGGTTTCTTGAGAGCGCCAATACTTGGTGCCCTTCTTGCGCAAAGAGTTTTACCAATTCGAAACCAATTCCTCTACTTGTTCCCGTAATTATGATGTTCGCCATAAATAATGCAATTTATCATTCCCGTAAAGACGGGAGGCCATAAATCTCTACCTCTCGACTGCGCTCGAGGTGACATTTTAAGATTTTTATGTCATTTCGACCGAAAGGGAGAAATCTATAAACTTCGAGATTTCTCACCCTTTCCAAAAGGATTCGAAATGACTCTTTTTATTCATTTAACTTAATTTCTTGGATTGGGGCATTGGCTATACCTTTCAAAACTGGAATGGTCTTGTTCACCAAGGTGGCCATGTGTTCAAAATCCATAACATCCGCTTCGTCCCCAACTTTGTGGTAATGGTCAAAATTGGTAAAATCAAAGGTACAAAATGTATGGGCCGGAAACCCGAATTCCAAATGGAACGCATAATTATCCGAACGCTGGAACAGGTTGTATTCCTTGGCTGTTGGCAAAAAGCCCACCAAGTTCTCCTTGGCGTACCCGTTGCTCACCTCGGCCAAATTGGACATATTATATCCCGTAATGTACATGAAATAGTCCTTGTCCTTCATGGGAACCCCGGTCATTTCAAAATTGAGCATGGCATAGAGGTTCAAATTTGCTTCCTTCAGCTTTTTCGCTAAATGTTTGGCCCCCAACAACCCTTTCTCCTCTGCACTGAACAAAGCAAATATCAGGGTGCGCTTATTGGTTTTACGCGTGCCAAAATAGCGTGCAAATTCCAATACGGTCGTGGTTCCCGAGGCATTGTCATTGGCTCCATTGGCAATGGCATCCCCATTTTCCATTTTCACGATACCGATATGATCGTAGTGGGCCCCAATCAGAATATATTCCTTCTTCAATTCAGGATCGTTCCCTTCCACCACACCCACAATGTTATAGGCGGGTTTGTTAAAATTGGACAACGTATCCCGATAGGTTTCAAAATAGGGTTTCAACTGATAGGACCTGAAATAATTCTCGATGTATTTGGCGGCCATTTCAATTCCCTCACTTCCAGTGTCCCTTCCCTTCATATCGTTGGAGGCCAGATAGTTCATCATCTCCCCTATTCGTGCAGCATCCGTGAAAGGACTTTCAGAAATCTCGGTAAGGTTCAATGGTGAGGCAGCTGCCGATTGGGCCACTTGGGTAGAGGCACAGTTCATAGCCAATGCACTAAAAAGAACACAGAGAAAGGTCTTCATTATTTCGTTTTTTGAATTTTCTAAAGATAAAAAAAGCATCCTTAAAAGGATGCTTTTATATCAATACGTTCTCGACTACGCTCGAACTGAAGGTTATTCCTTGTGGTTTAAGCCAACATGGTGACTGGGTTTTCCAAGTAAGCCCTCAATGTTTGAAGAAACTGGGCCCCAGTGGCACCATCCACGGTTCTATGGTCGCATGCCAAGGTAATCTTCATGGTACTACCCACTACAATCTGACCATTTTTTACCACTGGTTTGTCCACAATGGCACCAACGGACAAAATCGCTGAATTGGGTTGGTTGATGATGGAAGTAAACTCCAAAATACCGAACATCCCCAGATTGGACACAGTGAACGTACTGCCTTCCATTTCATCTGGTTTTATCTTTTTGCTACGTGCCCTTCCTGCCAAATCTTTTACCGCAGTTCCCAATTGGGAGAGCGTCAATTGATCGGCGAACTTGATCACGGGCACCACAAGACCTTCGTCCACGGCAACCGCAACACCCATGTGTACATGGTGTTTATAAACCGTGGTATCCCCATTCCAGGAAGTATTCACTTGTGGGTGTTTTTTAAGCGCCATGGCACAGGCTTTCAATACCATATCATTGAAAGACACCTTGGTGTCCGGCAACTCGTTGATTTGGGCCCTGGATGCCTTGGCATTGTCCATATCCACCTCAATGGTCAAATAATAATGTGGAGCGGAGAATTTGGATTCACCCAAACGCTTGGCAATGACCTTGCGCATGGTTGAGTTTTTGACTTCCTCCATACTTTCTTCACCAACCGGCAATGAAATTGGAGCCACAGGAGCAGCAACCGTTTCGGTCGCAGCAGCAGGAGCGGCACCTGTCTTGGAAGGCTGGTAGTTCTCTACGTCTTTTTTCACGATTCTACCGTGATCGCCGGACCCCTTCACGTCGGCCAAGTTGATGCCTTTGTCAATGGCAATCTTTTTTGCCAATGGAGAAGCAAAAATGCGTTGGCCATCATTGGTGGTGGTTACTTCTGGAGCAATGGCTGTTTCCGCTTTTGGCGCATCTTCCTTTACCGTTTCCTCACTTGTTACGCTTGACGAAGAGCCTCCTCCTGCATTGGCGTTCAACACAGCATCCACATCGGTGCCTTCTGGACCAATGATTGCCAAAAGTGAATCCACGGGAGCTCCTTCCCCTTCCTTAATCCCGATATACAGCAACGTACCGGCATAGAACGATTCAAACTCCATGGTGGCCTTGTCGGTCTCGATTTCGGCCAATATATCTCCTTCCTCAACCTTGTCCCCTACCTTCTTCAACCAGCTGGCAACGGTTCCTTCTTCCATGGTATCGCTCAGACGCGGCATGGTCACAATTTCCACACCTGCAGGAACTTCTGCAGGAGCGTTAGAGGTGGTTTTTTTTTCTTCAGCTTTGGGAGCTGAGGTTTCCTTTGGTTCTTCTTTTGATGGAACAGCCCCACCGTTTAGTAGGGTGGAAATATCCTCTCCCGGCTCTCCGATGATGGCCAAAAGTGAATCAACCGGGGCACCATCCCCTTCCTGTATCCCAATATGAAGAAGTGTCCCTTGATGAAAGGATTCAAACTCCATGGTAGCCTTATCAGTCTCGATTTCGGCCAATATATCTCCTTCTTCAACTTTGTCCCCTACTTTTTTGAGCCATTTTGCCACGGTACCTTCTTCCATGGTATCGCTCAATCTAGGCATGGTGATTACTTCTGCCATCTATTTATAATTTATGTGGTAAAAACGGATAGTTTTCTTGATCATATACTACATCGTACAACTGTTGTACCGGTGGAAAATCCGATTCCTCGGCAAACTTTTCACACTCAGCCACCAATTGCTTGACTCTTTTGTCGATTATTTTCAAATCACTTTCAGAAGCATACTCTTTTTCTAGAATAATATCTTTTACCTGGGTGATTGGATCGATTTTTTTGTATTCCTCTACCTCTTCCTTGGTTCTATAGTGTTGTGCATCTGACATGGAGTGACCACGGTAACGATAGGTCTTCATTTCCAAGAAAGTTGGACCTCCACCAGTTCTTGCTCGTTCTACGGCCTTATCAACCTCCTTGGCCACAGCCGCGGGATCCATTCCATCCACAGGACCACAAGGCATTTCATAGCCCAAGCCCAACTTCCAAATGTCAGTGGTGTGAGCCGTACGGGCTACCGATGTACCCATGGCATACCCGTTGTTTTCACAGATGAAAACCACTGGTAACTGCCACAACATGGCCAAGTTGAACGCCTCGTGCAAGGAACCTTGTCTTACGGCGCCATCACCCATATAACAAAGGGTCACGGAATCCCTTTTAAAATATTTGTCCGCAAATGCCAAACCAGCGCCCAAAGGAATTTGTCCACCAACAATCCCGTGTCCACCGTAGAAACGGTGCTCTTTGGAGAAAATGTGCATAGATCCGCCCATTCCCATAGAGGTTCCCGTTACTTTTCCATACAATTCTGCCATGACCCTTCGTGGGTCTTCACCCATACCGATCGGTTGAACATGGTTTCTATATGCCGTGATCATTCGGTCCTTGGTAA
>JAGQZL010000013.1 GCA_020434915.1 Allomuricauda sp.
TGTCCCTCCAGAATTTTGGTGCAGGAAAGCATTTATGACAAATTCATGGAGCGTGTTGTGGAGCGCACCAAAGCAGTGAAGCTTGGACACCCCCTAGATCCAGAGACCATGATGGGAGCCCAGGCATCCAACGATCAGTATGAAAAAATCCTGAACTACATCCAAATTGGAAAAGAGGAAGGTTGTAAGGTACTTGCCGGAGGTGAGGCCGCCTATAATGAAGGTTTGGAAGGTGGTTACTACATTCAACCGACCATTTTGGAAGGAAACAACAAAATGCGAGTATTCCAAGAAGAGATTTTTGGTCCCGTAGTATGTGTCACCACTTTTAAAGATGAGGCAGAGGCCTTGGAAATTGCCAATGATACCCTATATGGATTGGGCGCCGGTGTTTGGACCCGTGACATGCACCAAGCCTATAAGATTTCAAGACAGGTACAGGCCGGAAGGGTTTGGGTAAATTGCTACCATGCCTACCCTGCACACGCCCCATTTGGCGGGTACAAAAAGTCTGGTATTGGTAGGGAAACCCATAAAATGATGCTGAATCACTATAGACAGACCAAGAACATGCTGATTTCTTACGACAAGAACAAATTGGGCTTTTTCTAAAATGAGCACTTTGATAAAACGGGTTTTGGTCTCCGAAAGGGCCATGCAGGTCATTGACCAGTTAAGGGAAAGACATGGCGAGCTTATGTTCCATCAAAGTGGTGGCTGCTGTGATGGCTCCTCGCCCATGTGTTTCCCGAAAGGAGAATTGATGATCAATGAAACCGATGTGAAACTGGGCAATATCCACGGCTGCGATTTTTATATGGCCAAAGACCAATTTGAATATTGGAAACATACCCAACTCACTGTGGATATTACCACGGGAAGGGGCTCCAGTTTCAGTTTGGAAATACCCATGGGACTTCGTTTTGTCATCAAATCCCGATTGTACACGGATGAGGAAAGGGAACATTTGGAACCCATCCAATTAACATCCGAAGAAGCATAGCTTACGCCCCGACTTTGTCGGGGCTTTTTTATACCTTGTATCCCATTACAAGATTGTTCATGAAGAAGATTTTAATAGCGCCTTTTGTTCTGTTGGTACGATTTTACCAGCTTTTTATCTCTCCCATGCTTCCCTCCACCTGTCGCTATTCCCCTACCTGCTCCCAGTACACCTTGGAAGCCCTTAAAAAACACGGATTGTTCAAAGGCGGTTGGCTTTCCATCAAACGGATTGCCAGTTGTAACCCTTGGGGCGGAAGCGGTTATGACCCTGTACCTTAAGAAAATTGAAGTTCAAATTACACCTTACAACCATCCAAAGTACTTATATTAGTCCAAAAAAATAATTAGATGTACTTCCTTGGATTTAACTGGAACCCCGAAGGAACCCTCTTCAAATTGGGTTTCATACAGATAAAATATTATAATTTGCTTTGGATCGCAGCCTTTGTGGTGGGCTGGATGATCATGAAAAAAATATTCAAGAATGAAAAGAAGTCCATGGAGCAGTTGGACTCCCTTTTTATTTACAGCGTGGTGTCCATCATGCTGGGAGCTCGTTTGGGCCATGTCTTTTTCTACGATTGGGACTATTACAAAAATCACTTGGTGGAAATATTGTTGCCCATCCGAGAAAGCGCCGACAGTTCCCTTTTTGGCATCATCAATGGGTATGAGTTTACCGGTTTTACAGGGTTGGCAAGCCACGGTGCCACCATTGCGGCCATAATAGGCATGTGGTGGTATACCCGCAAGTGGAAGGACATCAATCTACTCTGGCTCCTGGACCGATTGGTGGTCCCTGCTGCCCTTGGTGCCGCTTTTGTTCGTTTCGGCAATTTTTTTAACTCGGAAATCAATGGTCACAAAGTAAAGGAATCCTATTTTTTGGCCACCCGTTTTATCCGCGATTCAGATGATATGCCTGCTTACAAAGCCATGGCGTTGACCAAGGAAACCACAGAAAATGCGGCTTATAAAGCCATTGAACACAACCCGGAGTTTTCCAATATATTGGAATCCATACCATATCGTCATCCCGCACAGTTATATGAGGCAGTATGCTACATATTCGTGTTCGTCATTCTATACCTACTCTATTGGAAAACCAACAAAAAAGACAAACCCGGTTACCTCTTTGGGGCATTCATGGCGATGTTGTTCATTGTGCGTTTTGTGGTGGAATTTTACAAGAAAAGCCAAGGTGGATTTGAAGATTCGCTTGGAGGGGTAATTACTACCGGTCAGTGGTTGAGTCTACCCATGATTTTAGCAGGGCTGTTCTTCATGGTAAGACCTCCATTGGAAAAAAAATATTGAGATGTACAAAAAAATCATATTCCTGCTCTCTCTGATTGTTTTTTCGGCCTCCTGCAAAGACAACACCAAAAAAGAAATCCAGACCGAAACCATTTCTTTCACCAAGGAAGGCGAACTACATATTTTCAAGATTGCTTCAGATTCCACCTCTATAACTTTTGATATTGAAATTGCGGAAACCGAGTACGAAACCCAGACCGGGCTTATGTACCGTCCTTCCATGGAGGCGGATCAAGGAATGTTGTTCATTTTTCCCAATGTATCCGTTCGCTCCTTTTATATGAAGAATACGGAATTTCCATTGGACATTATTTACATTGGGGAAAACCAAAAAATTGTCAGTTTTCAAAAGAATGCCCAACCCTATAATGAAAGTAGCCTTCCGTCAGAAGCACCTGCCAAGTACGTACTGGAATTAAACGCTGGTCTTTCGGACAACATGGGTCTGCAAGTAGGCGACAGCATTTCCTTCAACAGAAAATAATGCCGAAATATCTTTTGGAAAACCAAGCCTCGGAACGGTTGATCTTCAGAAAACTGGAACCTTCCGATTTTGGGTATTGGCTTCCTTTTTATCACAACCCTAAATCCACACAATATTGGGAAGGCCTTCCAACTGATCCCGTGGAAGCCTGTCAAGTTCAGTTTGACCGCATCTTTGAGCGATATGATCAAGACTTGGGAGGCATGAATGCCCTTATTTCAAAGGAAACAGGAAAATTGATGGGTATTTGTGGGTTGTTGGTCCAACTAGTGGATGATATGGAGGAACTGGAAATTGGCTACTCCATTCTCCCTGAGTTTTGGTTGAAAGGGTATGCGTTTGAGGCTGCCCACAAGTGCAAGGAGTACGCCTTTGACAACCAATTTTCGGATTCCCTCATCTCCATCATCCATGTAGACAATGTTCCTTCCCAAAAAGTAGCCCTAAAAAATGGTATGTATTTGGACAAGACCACCATCTACAAGGACAATCCTGTCCATATATTTCGAGTAAAGAAAGGATAATCGTAATTTTAAGGCTCATTTGCCTTCCTAATGAAACCACCTAAAAACTACGCGATACTTACCAATAATACCTCCAAGACCACCGAAGTGGTGCAAAAATTATTGGGCAACAACCTAGTTGATAAGCTTGCTGGACTCCAACCGTTAAAAGGAATGCTTTTTTCCAGATCGGAAATCGACCGTTTTATGGATGAAGAGGAACGGCATGACCTCAAAATTCTAACAAAAGGGAACGCACAGTCCCTGAAGACCATGAGCAGCGGGGAACAGAAAAAGGCGCTGCTGAACCACTTATTGGAACAAAACCCCGATTTCCTGATTCTGGTGAATCCCTATGATAATCTGGACACCGCTACCCAAGCTACTTTAAAAGACCAACTTTGTAAGGTGGGACAGTCCCGTGTTTTAGTACAACTGGTCAGCCGGTTGGATGACATACTTCCCACTACCACGGATTTTCTGAAATTGGAAAGGGATGCACTTCACAAGTTTGATTCTCCAGATGATTTTTGGAGCTCCAATGTGCGTGCCACCATTACTTTTGGCAATTCCATCCCAAGCCCTATGGACCAAATACTGGTTGAAGATTCCGTTCTTATCAATTTTAACAAGGTATCGGTCAGTTTTGATGGGCGACAGGTTTTGGACCAAATTGATTGGACCATTAAAAAAGGGGAATTTTGGCAGTTAATAGGCCCCAACGGAAGTGGAAAATCCACTCTCTTATCCATGATTACCGGTGATAGCCATAAAGGCTATGGTCAGGACATGACCATTTTTGGAAAGCAAAAGGGAAGTGGTGAAAGTGTTTGGGACATTAAGCAGAACATTGGGTACTATGCACCAGCCATCACCGATAAATTTAGAGGTTACCATACTTTGGAGCACATGGTCATATCAGGCTTGCACGACTCCATTGGGCTTTATGTGCAACCATCCGATACGGAAAAGCATGTGGCCAATGAATGGCTTACGCTCTTGAACCTACAGCAGAAAAAAGATGATTATTTCCGAGACCTTTCAGTTGGGGACAAAAGGTTGGTCATGATGGCGCGAGCCATGGTCAAACATCCGCCCTTACTTATTTTAGACGAGCCTACAGCAGGATTGGACGATTCCAGCGCCGCTCTTTTTGTGGCATTGGTGAACAAAGTTGCACAAGAAAGTGATTCGGCCATTGTATTTGTTTCGCATAGAAAGGAACCAGGTCTGGAGCCTAGGTACATTTATGAACTGCACCCTTCGGAAAATGGATCTAGAGGATTTATTAAAAGTGCTGAATAAAACAAGGGGCCATTTCTAGAAATGGCCCCTTGTTGTTGTAATCTAAAAAAACTTAAACTATACTTCTGATGCAGCAGCAATTTTCTTCTTAAGTGCATCGAACATTATTGGAGTTGCAATGAAGACGGAAGAGTAGGTACCTACCACAACCCCTACAATCATTGCGAACATAAAGCCTCTCAAACTCTCACCTCCAAAAACAAAGATGGCCAAGAGCACGATCAATGTGGTCAAAGAGGTATTCAAGGTACGGCTCAACGTACTGTTCAAGGCTTCGTTGATATTGGCACCTCCTTTTAGGCCTTTGATACCGGTTATCTCCCGGATTCGGTCAAACACGACCACGGTATCGTTCAATGAATACCCGATTACCGTGAGTATCGCCGCAATAAAGGCTTGGTCAATTTCCATGTTGAAAGGCATGATCTTACCTGTTAAGGAGAAGATACCCAACACGATCATTACATCGTGGAATACCGCCACAACAGCACCCAAAGAGAACTGCCATCTTCTAAATCGCAATAGGATATACAAGAATACCACCGCCAAAGAACCAATAATGGCAAGTACGGCACTTTTCTTAATATCATCCGCAATGGTTGGACCTACTTTACGGTACTTCAGCACCCCAAGGTCATCATTGTCGCCACCAGGTTTAAACTCATCATAGGTAGTTCCATCAGGAAAATATTTTTGAAGGTGTGTAAACAATTCCTCCAAAATTTGATCGTCTACCTCAGTTCCGTTTTCTTCAAATCTATAGTTGGTGGTAATCATTATCTGATTGGCAGCACCAAAGGTCTTGGCATTGGTTCCACTACCGAAAACGGTATTCAGATCTGCTGCAATCTCGGATGGATTCACCGCCTTTTCAAATCGGATTTGGTATGAGCGCCCACCAACAAAATCGACCCCTTGCTGCAAACCTGTGGTAAACAAGGAGAATACACTAATGGCCACTAAAATACCAGAAACTATATAGGCTATTTTTCGCTTGGACAAGAAATCGATGTTCACATTCTTGAACAAATTCTTGGTAATAGCCGTAAAGAAATCCAATCTTCTTCCTTTTTTGGCCGTGTACGTATCGATCATCAATCGAGTAACGAATATGGCCGTAAACAAGGAAGTCACGATACCGATCATCAAGGTAGTCGCAAAACCTTTAATTGGTCCTGAACCAAAGATGAAAAGAATGATTGCCGTAAGACCTGTAGTTATGTTAGCATCCAAAATGGAAGACAATGCGTTACCAAAACCATCCGAAATGGCTTGGG
Source organism: Allomuricauda sp. (assembly GCA_020434915.1). Classification (GTDB taxonomy): domain Bacteria; phylum Bacteroidota; class Bacteroidia; order Flavobacteriales; family Flavobacteriaceae; genus Flagellimonas. The sequence continues at coordinate 5,892 of JAGQZL010000013.1, forward strand.
CTTTACCTTTTCCTTTCAGTAATTCTTCTTTGACCCTTTCAAAAATCAGTACGTTCGCATCCACAGACATACCTATGGTCAAAACGATACCTGCAATACCGGGCAATGTCAATACAGCACCCAAGCTGGTCAGCACACCAAAAATCAACAAAATGTTGAATATCAATGCGATATCTGCAAACACACCTGCTCTTCCGTAGTAGAAAATCATCCATACCAATACAAACAACATGGCGATAACGAATGACATCAAACCACTGTTGATGGCTTCTTGACCCAAAGATGGACCTACCACAAACGAATCGATGATTTCCGCAGATGCAGGAAGCTTACCTGCACGCAATACGTTGGCAATATCCTTGGTTTCGTTTACAGTAAAGGTACCGGTAATCTCTGATCGACCACCTGAAATGGGTCCTGAAGAAACACCGGGAGCCGTGTATACTTTATTATCCAATACAATGGCAATACCAGTCTGGTTGTTATATGCGTCACCTGTCAATTCTTCCCACTCCTTGGCGCCACGGGTATTCATGGTCATGCTAACGGCAGGCTTGTTGAACTGGTCGAAAGTATCCTGAGCATCGGAAACAACATCCCCACTAATTCTTGGTACTCCATCCCTATTTGATTTTAGGGCGTAAAGTTCCACTACCTCGGAATCCTTGGCAGGCCTTTCCCATAAGAATTTGGTAAACTGGATATCGTTGGGCAACAATCTTTTGATTTCCGGTCTTCTTAAATACCCTCCTATTTCAGCGGTATCCTTAACCAGGGCCCTTGCAATGGCATGGCTACCTGGGTTAGCCGGAATCAATTTACCCAAAAGAGGATTGGCCTCTACGGACATGTCCAAAGAATCCTGTGCCACATCGGAAAGCAAGGAATCCAACTCAGACTCTGGCTTGGCAACCTCCTCCTCTTGTTGGGCAGGCTCCAAGATTTCCTTTAACCGCTCGTTGGCATTGAACAAGAAAGTTCCCAAACTTTGGTTGCTCTGGGAATAAGTTTCCCAAAACTCCAACTGGGCAGTACTGGAAAGCAATTCCTGGGCACGGGCAATATCCCTTGCACCTGGAAGTTCCACCAAAATACGGCCAGAGTTTCCTTCCCTTTGGATGTTCGGCTGAGTTACCCCAAAACCATCAATACGCTCACGCAATACTTCAAAAGCGGAAACAATGGACTCATCAATCTTTCTTCTGATGATGGGTTTTACCTCATCATCCGTCATTTGGAAATTGATTTCGTCACTAAGTCCTTTATTGGCAAAAATATCCGGTGATGCCAGCTTGGTATCTCCCTTGATATTGTCAAAGGCTTCAAAGAACAGCTCCAAATAGGTTTCGTCACTATTTTTGGAAGCATTGTCAGCATCTGCCAGTGCCTTGTTGAAAACGGGGTTCTTGGTATTGTTGGCCAGGCCTTTCAAGATATCCTTTACGGAAATCTGCAAGGTAACGTTGATACCTCCTTTGAGGTCAAGACCCTTGTTCAACTCTTTCTTCTTGGCATCTTCATAGCTGGTGAAACCCAAAACTGGGTTGTCACTAATGGAATCCAAATACGACGCCTCTAAAGCCTCACGCTTGGCCACATAATCATCCTCAGCTTCCGAAATTTGGCTAACTGCATAAGCCTCAGCATCTTTCTCCAACTTGTTCGTGATGAAAGTATAAGAAAGCTGATAGATACTCACCAAGCCAAAAAGGATAGCGAAAAGCCTTATAAGTCCTTTATTTTGCATTGATTATTAAATTTTTAGAAGTTTTCTTAAACAGCGTGCAAATATATCATTTCCGATAAGATTTGCCAATAGAAATTGATGGAATTGCAATTGTGGTTCACCGCTGTCCAATAAAAATGAAATTGTCATTCCGAACAAACCGAAAAATTCCCCAACAAATCCTTGGGTAATTCCACACCGATCATGCCCGAAATGACAATCTTTTTTGGTCGGTCAAATGGGGTTATACCTGAAGTAGTCCGTTGGTTTTCTTAACCCCTTCGGCACTTTCCTGCATTTTGGCTTTTTCGGCATCGGAAAGTTCGATCTCCACAATTTCCTCAATTCCATTTTTACCCAAAATAACGGGAACACCGATACAAATATCATCCAAACCATATTCACCGTTGAGCATGGTGGAACAAGGGTACATTTTCTTTTGATCGCAAGCGATTGCCTGTACCAATCCTGATACGGCAGCACCTGGGGCATACCATGCACTGGTACCCAAAAGTTTGGTCAAGGTGGCACCACCTACTTTGGTTTCTTCCACTACCCACTGCATTTTTTCCTCTGAAAGGAATTCGGAAACTTTTACACTGTTTCTGGTGGCATGGCCGATCAATGGCACCATACCCACATCACTATGGCCACCGATCACCATTCCGTCAACATCGGAAATAGGGGCGCCAAGGGCCTCAGCCAATCTATACTTGAAACGGGCACTGTCCAAAGCTCCTCCCATTCCAATAATTCTGTTTTTGGGCAGTCCTGTAGTTTTGTGGACAAGGTAGGTCATGGTATCCATAGGATTGCTCACCACAATGATGATGGCATTGGGAGAGTGCTCCAACAAACTAGTGGCCACTGTCTTTACGATTCCGGCATTGATACCGATCAATTCTTCGCGTGTCATTCCGGGCTTCCTTGGGATACCAGAAGTGATTACCGCAACTTGGCTACCGGCCGTTTTACTATAATCGTTGGTGCTTCCGGTGATTTTGGTATCAAATCCGTTCAAGGAGGCGGTCTGCATCAAATCCATGGCCTTTCCTTCTGCATATCCTTCCTTGATATCCAACAAAACAACTTCTGAGGCAAAATTTTTCATTGCTATGTATTCTGCGCAGCTTGCTCCAACTGCACCTGCTCCAACTACGGTAACTTTCATTTGTATAGATTTAAATTTTAGACCTCAAAAATAAGGCATTTAGCTTAGAAAAAAGCTGACTTTCACCAGATTTAGCACACCGTTTTTACCAAAGGTTGAAAAAAGCGCAACCTAGCAAAAGTGTTAAAGAATAGGGCCATTCATCGAAGAAATAAAGTTTCACAACATTTTCGACCAAACACAAGGCAATACTTTCTTACAAATGAGCGTTCTAATAGTCCCAAAATCAATTTAACCTACTTGACCCATGAAAAAGCTCTTTTCATTGTTGTCCATCATTGGCATTGTTGCCATTAGCAACTGTAGCCGCATCCCAGAGAACAACGATCCAATTTTAGGCATCTGGGCACGAACCCAAATTTCCACTTTGGAAGACAAGTCAGCGGAGAGTACCCGCGAAGAATGGATTTTCAATGATGTCTATCTGGGCAGGTACCAAAGTTATTCCAACTCCAAACTAGTTTTTTACACTGATTTTAAATGGTCCGTGGATAACGGAACCTATACCATAATATATGGTGATCCACAGGTAACGGATGTAACCGTTAACATGGAAAAAGCCAACGAACCTGAAATTTTGACCCTGGAGAACGGCTCGGTCTTCGCCACCAGGGAATAGACCCGAAGACCAACATATATGAAAATAGTAGGCCCCAACGCAAGTCGGGGCCTTCTTTATTGGTTGGTTGTTGGTTGTTCCTATCTAAATCCGAAGTTAACACCAAAGGTGAAGGTGCTGAACTCGGAAATATTATATTCCGCATTAAGCCTGAAAAAGCCCAACTTGATCTTGGTTCCCACATTGGCAGTCACACCGCTGGCATCTTTTGAAACCGTAAATGGATCTACCACGGTCTCTGTGAAAAATGGTCCACGGGCCTCATAGGTTCCCAATACATCGATATCGGATTTACCGGTGATATAGCCCAAACCTCCATAAAAATTGATTACGGGAATATTCTTTGTAGAAACCACTGCACTGAAATTCCAAGTCTTGAAGGAAGCCTCTATGCGTTGGTCACTACCATTTATGGTACTGGAATCTGTGAAATCATATTCCCCATCCAAATTGGTATAGCCAATAACAGCGGAAATGGCCACAGGAAGTACCTTGTCAGCAGGAAGCATCTTGGTAAAATCATATTGCAAACCTGCTCCAAACAGACCAATCTTGGCATCATCATCAAATTTGATCTTGGGGAGGAATCGAGCTTTCACTTCCAATCCCTTTACCAGACCTACACTTCCTTGCAAGTAACCTGAAGGTATAAAATTCAGGTTTTCAGAAGCTAGACCGGATGGCAGTTCAAACTCTTCCCTGAACAGACCATTCTGACCTTCCACATATACTCGTACGCCTTCAATATCACCAAGTCCGGTGGCAACAAGTTGTGCTTGGCCTGGATTGTCCACAAAATCCAAATTTTCATAATCCGCAGGGTCCAACAAAAAGGCTTTTTTATCATCCTTATTTTTGAATCCGGTCAAATTTCCAACAATGGAAATCTCAAATCCTCCCAAAGGTTTTGCGTCGGCAGAATTGTACCATCCGTTGGATATACTATAAATCGATGCTTCGGATACCGGGGCCAAATAGGCATTGGCAAAACGTTCTGCATCTGCTACACCCGAAACAAAGAGATCGTTCAGGTCTTGTGCCCTTCCCAGGGTTATTGAGGCCAAGGCCATCAACAAAACTATTTTCTTCATTTTGTAAAATTTTTCCTAAAACTAAAAAACTCGCCTTTTCGGGGCGAGTTTTTGTTGTGAAACACCTGTTATCTATGCATCTATGTTGGCATAGACGGCATTTTTCTCTATAAATTCCCGTCTTGGCGGCACTTCATCCCCCATCAGCATAGAGAAGATACGGTCAGATTCCGTAGCGTTGTCAATACTTACCTGACGTAAGGTCCTGAACTCGGGATTCATAGTGGTATCCCATAATTGCTCTGCGTTCATTTCCCCAAGACCTTTGTAGCGTTGAATACTTGCTCCACCATTCATGGAAGTTACAATCTCATCACGTTCCTTGTCATTCCAAGCGTAACGACGTTTGGCACCTTTTTTCACCAAATACAAAGGTGGGGTGGCAATATACACGTGACCGCCTTCAATCAATTCGCGCATGTAGCGAAAGAAGAAGGTAAGGATCAGTGTTTCAATGTGGCTACCATCCACATCCGCATCACACATGATCACCACTTTGTGGTACCTTAATTTATCCAAGTTCAACGCCTTGCTATCTTCTTCCGTTCCGATGGTAACACCCAATGCGGTATAAATGTTCTTGATCTCTTCGTTCTCGAACACCTTGTGTTGCATAGCTTTTTCTACATTCAGGATTTTACCCCTTAATGGCAAAATGGCCTGAAAGTTTCGATCCCTTCCTTGCTTGGCAGTTCCACCTGCTGAATCACCCTCTACCAAGAACACCTCGCACTTGGTGGGGTCTTGTTCGGAACAATCGGAAAGTTTCCCGGGCAATCCCCCGACACTCATCGGGTTTTTGCGTTGTACCATTTCACGGGCCTTGGCAGCTGCGTGCCTTGCCTGAGCGGCAAGTTTTACTTTTTCTACAATCTGTTTGGCATCATCCGGATGTTCCTCCAAATAATCGGTCAACATCTCTGAAACTGCCTGGCTTACGGCACTGGTCACCTCACGGTTACCCAATTTGGTCTTGGTTTGGCCTTCAAACTGGGGCTCTGCCACTTTAACGGATACAATGGCGGTAAGTCCTTCCCGGAAGTCGTCCCCTGAAATCTCAAACTTCAACTTGTCCAACATACCGGAGTTATCGGCATATTTTTTCAAAGTGGTGGTCAATCCTCTTCTAAATCCGGATAGGTGCGTACCACCTTCATGGGTATTGATATTGTTCACATAAGAGTGAAGGTTTTCGGTATAACCCGTATTGTAGACCATGGCCACTTCCACGGGGATTCCGTTTTTTTCGCCTTCCATGGAGATCACACTTTGGATAAGCGGTTCCCTGTTTCCATCCAAGAATTTGATGAATTCTTTCAACCCTTCTTCGGAATGGAACGTTTCATGGATAAACTCCCCCTTCTCGTCCTTGTTTCTTTTATCGGTAAGCGTTATGGTGATCCCTTTGTTCAAATAGGCCAACTCCCGCATACGGTTGGCAAGGGTCTCATAACTATATTCTGTAGTCTGGGTAAAAATGGTATCATCCGGTATAAAGGTTACCACGGTACCGGTTTCATTGCTATCCCCTATACTCTTAACTGGATAGAGGGCCTTTCCTTTCTCATATTCCTGCTCCCAAATCTTGCCTTCACGGTAAACGGTAGCCCTCAAATGGTTGGAAAGCGCATTGACACAGGATACCCCAACTCCGTGAAGTCCACCGGAAACCTTGTAAGAATCCTTGTCGAACTTACCTCCGGCCCCAATTTTGGTCATTACCACCTGTAGGGCGGAAACACCTTCTTTTTTATGCAGTCCCACAGGAATACCCCTACCGTTATCCTTTACGGTTATGGAGTTGTCCTCGTTGATGATCACTTCAATGGAATCACAATATCCGGCCATGGCCTCATCAATGGAGTTGTCCACCACTTCATAAACCAAATGGTGCAACCCCCTGACCCCTACATCCCCAATATACATGGAGGGCCTCATACGTACGTGCTCCATACCCTCAAGGGCCTGGATACTATCCGCCGAGTATTGTTTCTTATTCGCTTCTTCGCTCATATTTTTTAGGTATTTGCCTTGAATTTTTCAAATCCTACAAATATAACGATTACCCTATGTAATTGGGGGTTTGAAGCCTTCCGAAGACCTTAAGTTATCAACAAATTCTGTGGAAAAACAACCCGTTCCCGTTACACTTCCACAACGCCCTTTATTTGGCTAAAAAGCCCCTCGGTTGAGGGGCTTTTCGGACTAATTGAAAAAATGAAACAAAAAACATCTTCTTGCTTCAAAACGTTTGGTCGGTTATTAGGCAATTATTTCACGTAAGCATCGGTATGGACTTTTGCAACGGCCCTTCCCGAGGGATCGTTCATGTTTTTGAACGCCTCATCCCACTCCAGTGCAATTTTGGTGCTACAGGCCACGGATGGTTCCTGTGGCACGCTCAAAGCTGCAGCATCTGAGGGGAAATGACTCTCAAAAATGGAACGGTAATAATACTCTTCCTTGGTGGTGGGCGTTTGAATTGGAAATTTGAAGTGTGCATTTTTCAATTGCTCATCACTCACCTCTTCATTTACCAATTCTTTCAAGGTATCAATCCAGCTGTATCCCACACCATCGGAAAATTGTTCTTTTTGTCTCCACGCAACGCTTTCGGGAAGATACGATTCAAAAGCTTTCCGAACAACCCATTTTTCCATTCTCTCGCCATTGATCATTTTATCCCTAGGGTTGATGCGCATCGCAACATCCATGAACTCCTTGTCCAAGAACGGTACACGACCTTCAATCCCCCATGCTGCCAAGGATTTGTTGGCCCTTAGGCAATCGTACATGTGAAGTTTGTCCAGTTTTCGGACAGTTTCCTCATGAAAATCTTTGGCACTAGGGGCCTTATGAAAATAAAGGTATCCACCAAAAAGCTCGTCGGCACCTTCACCGGACAACACCATTTTAATTCCCATGGACTTGATGACCCTTGCCATTAAATACATGGGAGTGGAGGCCCTGATGGTGGTAATATCATAGGTTTCCAGATTGTAGATGACGTCTTTTATGGCATCCAATCCTTCCTGGATTGTAAACTTGATCTCATGGTGCACCGTACCGATATGCTTGGCAACTTTCTGGGCGGCCGCCAAATCGGGAGAACCTTCCAATCCCACTGAGAATGAGTGCAATTGTGGCCACCAGGCATCCACGGTATCCCCGGACTCTATCCGCTTTTGGGAATATTTTTTGGCAATGGCGGATGTAACGGACGAATCCAATCCACCGGACAAGAGCACACCATAGGGAACATCGGACATTAATTGACGGTGCACGGCAGCTTCAAGGGCATCTTTGATTTCTTGGATACTAGTCTCGTTCTCCTTCACGGCATCATACTCCATCCAGTCCCGTTGGTACCATCTTTTAAATTCACCATCGGAACTATGCATGTAATGCCCCGGAGGGAACAGCTGAATCTTGGAACACGTACCTTCCAGTGCCTTTAATTCCGAAGCCACATAAAATGTTCCGTTCTTATCCCATCCAATATATAAGGGAATGATGCCCATGTGATCCCTGGCAATGAAGTATTCATCCTTTTCACTATCGTATATGGCAAAACCGAAGATGCCGTTCATCTCATCCAAAAAACCAGCCCCTTTTTCTTGGTACAAAGCCAAGATCACTTCACAATCCGATTGGGTCTTGAACTCATATTTCCCTTCGAATTGCTTTCTCAATTCCTGATGGTTATATATTTCTCCATTGGCAGCCAAAACCAATTTGCCATTGGCGCTGAACAATGGCTGTTTTCCAGAGGCCGGGTCTACAATGGCCAAACGCTCGTGCGCCAAAATAGCCTTGTCATCAGCATAGATTCCACTCCAATCCGGTCCCCTGTGCCTAATTTTCTTGGACATCTCCAACAATTGGGGCCTTAGTACTTCCGTACTTTCCTTTACATCAAATGCGCATACAATTCCACACATATTCAAATAACTTTGTTACGATTTAGATACAAAAATGAATTTTATACTTTATAAATAAAACTTTAATTCATTTTTTAATTTCATTTAAATATTGTTAACTACAAAATAAAGACATATTGAAACAATATATTGATTTATTGCTTAAATTCTGAACGTTCTGTAAGGTTATCCTTTTTTAACGTCTTTTTATACATTCACTTTTTAATTTCATTATAGATTTGACAACAACTAAAATCACGATCATGAAAAAATTGACCCTTTTATTGCTATTGACCGTTGGTACGGTATTTACCCATGAGGCCACTGCGCAAAAGTTCAGTGGATTGGACAAAAGCCCTGCCGATATTGCCTATTATCCTTCCAGCTCCAGGGAAACTGACAAAGCTGCCCGTGTTATCTATAGCCGACCCCAATTGAAAGGTCGTAGTTTGGACGAACTGGCCCCTGTTGGAAAAGTATGGCGTACCGGTGCCAATGAGTCCACTGAAATCACCTTTTACAAGGATGCCACTGTTGGTGGAAAATCCATTAAAGCTGGAACGTATTCTTTGTTTACCATTCCGGCCGAAGGCGAGTGGACCATTATTTTGAACAGCAACTTGCACCAGTGGGGCGCTTACTCCTATGACAGCGATGCCGATGTGGCCCGTGTAACTGCCAAGGCCTCCACCGATAGTGACGAGCTTGAAGCATTCTCCATTGCTTTTAATGACAATGGTGATATGGTATTGGGTTGGGGAACCACTAGGGTTTCTGTACCAATGAGCTTCTAAAAAAGTTTATCTAGAAAAAATGAAAGCCCCAACTTGGGGCTTTTTTTATGGCTCATTAACACCGAAATATTTGACGCCGTGCTCTTTTGATTTTTTCAAATAGCTGTCAACTATCTTTTGATCCGACGGAAGTAACCTTTGACCAGCAACAAAGCTCACATCTTTATCATCCTTATGAACTAAAATATAGAATCCATCACCTTCCTTCAAAGCCAAATCAACATCCATTTCTTTACCCAATAAAACTGTATCTGAATCAAGATTGTAAGCGTAGTAAACGTTAATCGACCTCCACCAATAATGTGACCTATTTCCAATTACTGGTGCTCTGCTTATTTTGGTAACTATTGCTGGGGTCATTACAAATTCATCCTCATCGAAATCCTCATACTTTGGTTTTTTGTCGCTTTTACAACTAGAAATACTGAGCAACAAGAATCCACCAATTACCGCAAGGCCAAAAAAAGATTTTATTGGATTCTTCACTTTGTTCAGAATGACAAAAATGGCTTATTTCTTTTCCACACCCCCTACAAAAACCTTCTCCGCTTTCAAGTTGGGCACTTCATGGATGGGCATCGTCATGATGTCATCACTCAACAACACAAAATCCGCAAATTTACCGGGTTCGATACTCCCCTTTTCAGTTTCCTCAAAATTGGAATAGGCTGCCCAAATGGTCATCCCTTTTAAAGTCTCTTCCCTTGAAAGTGCATTCTCCATTTGATAACCCCCTTCTGGGTATTGTTGTGTATCTTGTCTTGCCACCGCGGCATAAAAAGTGAGGAACGGGCTTACTTGTTCCACCGGGAAATCGGTACCCAAGGCCACCAACCCAGCTTTGTTCAGCAAATTTTTGAAGGCGTAGGCCCCTTTAACCCTGTCTGGCCCCAACCGGTCTTCCGCCCAATACATATCACTTGTGGCATGGGTAGGTTGTACGGAAGGAATGATCCCATTCTTAAAATAATCGAAATCCTGCTGGGAAATTACCTGGGCATGCTCTACTTTCCATCGACGGTCTTCCTTTCCTTCCAAAGCTTTGTCGTAGGCCCGTAACACCACTACGTTTGCCGAATCTCCAATGGCATGGGTATTCATTTGATAGTCTGAAGCCGCTATGCGTTCTGCCAAAGCACCTATTTCATCCACTGGGGTGACCATGGCCCCAAAATGGCCGGGTTGGTCCGAATAGGGCGCCCTCAAAGCCGCTCCTTTGGAACCCAAAGCCCCATCTCCATATACTTTTACAGACCGGACATCCAAGCGGTCTGTTTTTATAATTCCCTTGTCCAGAAAATAATCCAAGTTTTCAGGATAGTTGGCAATCATGGCATAGACTCGGATGGACAAGTCACCCGCTTGTTGCAGGCTATCGATCAATTCAATGGTTTCCCTACTCAAACCTGCATCGTTCACGGTAGTCAATCCGTAATCCAAACTGATGCGTTCTGCATCTTTCAATGCTTGTATTTGTAGCGCTCTTGTGGGTTGTGGGATTACAGCATCAACCAATCCCATGGGGTTGTCCACCAAAATACCTGTCAACTTTCCATCTTTTTTGACAATTTCACCCCCATTCACTTCCGTTTCAAGTGTAATTCCAGCCAAATCCAATGCTTTTTGATTAACGAGATAGGCATGACCGTCAATACGTTTCAAGGCGACCGGAGTATCAGGAAAGAGTTCATCGAGTTTATCCTTTGTCGGGAATTCCTTTACCTCCCAATCATTTTGGTCCCAGCCCCTTCCGCGAATAAAACCAGAAGGTCGCTCTTTCTGAAAAGCCGCTACTTTTTCCAAAATCTCTTCAAAACTGGTGGTTCCCACCAAATCCACCACTTGCTGGTTCAATCCCAGTCCATAAAAATGGCAGTGGGCGTCGATAAGTCCCGGCACCATTGTTTTGCCTTCGGCATCCAGTTCTTTTTTGGCCGTATATTTTTTATATATGTCTGCAGTTTCAGCCACGGCCACAAATTTTCCGTCCTTTATAGCCACGCAACATGCTTTGGAGAAAGCATCATCAACGGTGTAGATATTGGCATTGTAAACAATTAAATCGACCTCCTCTTTGGGATTACAGGAAAAGAAAAGTGGAGCTAGTAAAAGGAATAGGATTTTCTTCATTTCTAGATGATGGTTTCCTCCAAAAATAGAAAATGCCCATGAAAGATTATGGATTTTCGTCCTCAAACTCGGTCATCACAAACTCCACCCGCCTGTTTTTTCTTCGGGCTTCCTCAGTAAATGTGGAATCCAGGGGAATTTTATCACCATATCCTTTTGAGGTAATGCGTTTTCTTTCCAATCCCAGCGCCATTAAGTATTTGGCCACCGTGCTGGCACGCTCTCTGGACAAAACATCATTGTATTCATCAGAGCCCAAATCATCCGTATGTCCGCTGATAGAAACCTTTAGGTTAGGGTGTTTTTCCAAATACTCGTATACATCTTTCAGGCTTTGTTTGGCTTTGGGCTGTAAATCAAACTTATCAAAATTGAAATTGACATGGTCCAGAACATATACTTCATTGGGTTTGTATTCAGGTCCCAGATAGGTCAAGGAAATATCATCCAGATAATAATATGAATAACGATCCTGATCATCAGTACCTTGTTTCAAATTCAAAAAACTGGTCCCCGCATTGCTTTTAAAATTCCCAAGAACCAGATAGTTCTCAAAGCCTTTTCCCACGATATCGAAGCTAAGTTCCATCCATTTTTGTTTGTCCTCATAAAAACCGGAAGCTGGGAATTGTTTGATCGGAGTTGTTTCAACGGCGACGGATGAGAGAACTCCTTGGGATAGCTGACGTTTGGTATGGATGGAGAGTGGTTTTTGGGAAAAAACGGCTCCTATGTCCTTGACCGCACCATCTGATTTTTCGGAAAGACTCAAATGCAGGGTCAATCGATACCGACTACCTTTTTCCAAGGTTTCGGTCAAGGAAATTTGAATATATTCCCGGTAGTCCTTAGGGGCAAACAAATAGAGACCTGCATAGGCGCTACCTTCATACGCTTCCTGTTTCCCCTTGAAATTCATCGGGATACCCAGTTTTGTCCGGCTACATTCGTTAAAGTAATCTGTGGTACCCAAGGAAGGGGCACTCCAGTATTCAGCATCCCTGTTCAGGTTGCTCATTTTCACTGGGCAGGATGTATATTCCTCAAAACCTCCGTTCCTGACCAAGTTTTGCGAAAAGGACATGGAAAAAAATAGGGCAATTGCGATTTGGGGCAATATGTAGGTTGATCGTATGTACATTTTCCAAGATAATTGGAACCGTCAATCCGTATTTTTATGGGATTGACAGGACGTTTATAACGACCTCTATAACAAAATATTGCGTAAACTCCTACAAATCAGAAGTCAAACTTATAGGAAACCCCGGCCAATGCCTGGAATCCCTGTACCCTAAAATTGGCCCAACGCTGGTAATTGTTGTTGGAAATATTGGACGCTTTCACAAAAATGGAGAGCTGTTCATTAAACCGATACCCCAAATGTGCATTGGCGTCAAAAAAGCCATCCAATGTAACAATGGTCGCGGGAAAATCGGAAGGTTGACCATTCTCGATGGCCTGTGCCACTAAGTCATCACGCTCCCCCACATAGAAGAGGTTGGCCCCCATGTACCATTGATCGTTGATTTGGTAATCCATGAACAGGGAACCTTTAATGGAAGGCAGGTTCCATGCCGGGTTATCCGTCTCGGTATCGTAATCATAAAACTCTGCATTGATTCCCAAAGAGAAGTTTCTGTTCACATCCACATTGATTTCCCCGAAAATCCCCAAAGTCTTCACATCGTCATAAAATACCTGGAAGGAATTGCCATAATAATAGCTTTTTTCATCATCCCTGAATGTATTGATGGGGTTCAAATAGAACAACGGTTTCCTGTTTTCGGCCATGTAGGAACCTTTCAGATTATACCCAATATTGGAAGTCAATTGCCCTTTAAGCCCCACATAACCTTCATACTGTTGGTCGGTGGGGAGCACATCCAATGTTGGTGATACATATGGGTTTTCATCTACAAAATCATGATACGAATTTTGTTTCAGTTGTCCTTCTATACCACCATAAGCAATCACATTTTCATCAAGCAATCGATAGGAAGCCGTTACGGCCGGATAGATGTAAAAATTACCATCACTGTTCTCTGTATCCATACCATAGACGAAATTGGCACCCAAGTTCAAGGTAAGGTCGTCACGCAAAATCAAAAGACTTGGAGACACTCCCGCTTGAAAATGGCCGTAATTGATTTCCCCGGTGTTTGTAGTATTGTTCAAGGAGGCATTCTTGAAATTACCACTCACATAGTCCAACTTGGCTGAAATGGTAATCAATTCCTCCGTAATGGGCAACTCCAAAGTGGGTTGGACCACTACCCTGTTTTCTGCAGATTCCGTGGCGTCCCAAAAACGTCTCAACAGGATATTCCCGTTTTTAAAATATGAATCCTCCATGTTCATATGGGCCTTGGCCTCCGCATTGAAATAATTCTGGGTCTCATCCATAGTTGCCACAAGATCATCGCTATAGACCCCATTTTCAATTCCGTACCAATTGTATAGTTGGTGCTGCAGACCCACACTGGCTCCCCAATCCATGTAGCGGTCTTTCTTGGCATAGGAAGCATCCAGTTTGGTATTATAAAAGTCCGTGTCCAAAGGCGTAGAATCCAAATCGCCCCTCGATGAATTATGGGTAAGCCCAAAATCCAACAGATCCTCTCCACGGTTAAACTCCCTGCTGGTATAAAAATCTACCAAAGCATTGTTGAAATTGCCAAGCCCCACTGAAGCATAGGAATTATACAACGTTGGTGGCGGGGTTTTCTTTACCGTGGACGCCTTTCCTTTTGCAGGCGTAAACGTAGAGGCCACAGGTACTGAAAATATGCTATACGCTATCTTCTTCTTTTGAAGCACAATGGAATCGTTGAGACTAGGTGACGATTTGATCTTAAAGGCATCTGAAACGGTTGGGGAATACGGTTTTACCACCGTAACCGTTTCCGTACCAATGTTGTCTTTTTCCTGGGCGACAACCATTCCCCAAAGGCTCAAAAAAAGTAATGAAAATATATAGGTTCTCTTTTGCATGCTGTGTCTCGTTTAGTTTTCGTTGGGGTCCACGGATGAGTTGCTTTCGGCCTCTTTAACCTTAATGGCAGCCAATTCCGCTTTGGCATCGATTGCGATATCATCAAATTCCGCAAAGTTGGAAATCACGCTTTCCAAAATATAGGTAGCCTGGAAGGCA
>JAGQZL010000140.1 GCA_020434915.1 Allomuricauda sp.
AAGCCATGGGTGTAGAATTGGTAGAGGGTCGCGACCTTTTTGTGGAAAACGATTTTGTCTATATGAAGACCACGCAAGGTCCGGTACGGGTAGATGTGGTCTACCGAAGGGTGGATGACTTGTATATAGATCCCATGGAGTTCAACCCAGATTCCGCTTTGGGAGTTCCGGGCATATTTGCGGCCTACCGAAAAGGAAATGTGACCCTGGCCAATGCTCCAGGAACCGGGGTAGCCGATGACAAGGCCATTTATACCTATGTACCAGACATCATAAAATATTATTTGGATGAAGAACCCATCCTTAAAAATGTACACACCTATCATTGTAGTCGACCTGACGAATTACAATATGTATTGGATAACGTCAAGGATTTAGTGATCAAACCTGTTGATGAAGCTGGCGGTTACGGTATCTCCATTGGCAATAAACTGACCAAGGAAGAAATTGAAAAGGTAAAAACAGTGGTAAAGGCCAATCCTAGGAAATATGTGGCACAACCTATTATGTCACTATCCGTTCACCCTACCTATATAGACGCCAAGGAATCTTTTGAACAGCGGCATATTGACCTTCGTACCTATACCGTCTTGGGCCATGACCAACAGTTTGTGCTTAAAGGCGGATTGACAAGGGTGGCACTAAAAGAAGGAAATCTCATCGTTAACTCATCACAAGGTGGTGGATCCAAGGATACTTGGGTATTAAAAAAATAAGAACTTTATGCTTGCACGCGTAGCCAACAACCTATTTTGGATGGGTAGATACATTGAACGGGCGGAACACATTGCCCGTTTTATGAACGTAAATTACTTTTCTTCACTGGATGCACCGAACCAATTGTCGCAATCACGGCAGTTCGTACTGAGATCAATGCTTTTTATGGTAGGCGATCCCGTTTATGATGATACGGTAAAGTTGAACGAAGAGGAGGTATTGTTCGATGTGGGGCTGAACCCGGACAAATTCTATTCTATTTTTAGCAGCATCAAAGCAGCTAGGGAAAATGCCAATAGTTCCCGGGATCTTATATCCACCGAACTATATGAAAGTCTGAACAAATTCTACCATTTTGTGGTCAACTACCCTAAGGAAACTTTTGTAAAGACCAATTTATATGATTTTACGATCAATGTCACGGAGATGACCGCGGTCCTTCGGGGCAAGATTAGGGGAACCCTTTTGCATGACGAAGTGTATGCTATTATCATGATGGGGGTTAACATAGAAAGGGCCATTCAGATCACTCGGATCATCAACACCAAATTCAATGATGCACTTTTGGCCAAAGGCAGTTATGGAGATCCCATTGGGAACAGTTTTGAATGGACCACCCTGTTGAAATGTGCAGAATCCTATGACATGATGCGCCGGTTGTACAAGAAATCACCAACCAGTACCACCACGTTGGAGTTTTTACTATTGAACGGAAGATGTCCTAGATCTTTCATGAACTGCATCAACCAAGTGTACAAACATATCCTGGAAATCGATAAAAAAGTGGAGTACTCCAAAAGTTCCACAGCGTTCATGGTAGGCAAAATAAAGGCCGAGTTTGAATTTAAACAGATCGAGGAAATCCAGGATGACACCCAAGGAAACCTAAATTCGATCCTTGATAAAATGTTCAAAATTAGTGAGAACATGGAGAAAGAATTCTTCCACTACTAGGTCATTTTGACTAAATTGGCCTGATTGAAATCCGGTCACATGTTCTATGAATATGAAATAGATTATGACACCCAAAATTCCTACGAAAAAGGAATGAATGGCGCATTCTGGCAGTTTTTGGTGATTCCTGAAGATAATGAAACACAGGAAGTCACCTATTGGCATTTTGAAAATGACCTTGGGGAACGGAACAGTGTGTCCATCAACGGTCTTGGATTTAAAACCGTGCAGGTACGTTCCAAAAAACAGATAGACCATATTAAGTTCAACGCCCATTTCAAATTGGTTAAAAGGGAAATCAACCCCTTTGATTTTGAGCTTCCCTTAAATGTGGATGAGGAGTACGCCATCATAAATAATATTGACTTCAAGGTAGACAACGAACCCTATCTCCGTAAAACACATTTTACGACCCTGCCCGAGCAACATCACGACATTTTCGCATTCGATGCCGGAATATCCATTTTTGAAAATTTGACCAAGTTAAATCATTGGACCTATGGTCATCTTTTCTTTAAGACTGGTGTTACCGATGTGAACACACCATTATCGGAAATTATCGAAAAACGACATGGGGTATGCCAAGATTTTACCCATTTGTTCTGTACCATTGCCAAATACAATGGCATACCATGCCGGTATGTTTCAGGATACCTGCACCAAGGACATGGCTTTTTTGGGGATTCCCAAATGCATGCCTGGGCAGAAGCCTTTGTGCCCAACATTGGTTGGGTCGGATTTGATCCCACAAACGATCTTTTGGCCAATCACAATCACATAAAGGTCTGTCATGGAAAAGATTATAAAGATTGTGCCCCACTCAAAGGCATTGTATATACCCAAGGAGACAACGAAACCAAATATTCCGTAATGGTAAAAGCAGCACAACAACAATAAAAGGAACGCTGCCATGTGCCAAAAGAAACTTATTTTTGCCCGAAATTAGAATTTGCATGGTAACTACAGATCAGCAGAAAGATCTTATTGAGCGCCTTGGTGCGTTAAGGAGGTATCTTTGACATTGATGCCAAACTCATAGAAATAGAGAACGAGGAAGAGAAAACCCTCGAACCTGGTTTTTGGGACAATCCACAAGAAGCCCAGATACAGATGCAGAGCATCAAATCCAAGAAAAAATGGGTAGAGGATTTTAATGAAGCTTCCGGTTTGGTAGGTGATCTTGATGTTTTGTTGGAATTTCAACAAGCCGGGGAAATATCAGAAGATGAGGTAAATACCCAATTCAAAAAAGCCAAGGAGCTTATTGAAAACCTTGAGTTCAAGAACATGCTTTCCGATGAAGGCGATGAACTCACGGCGGTCCTTCAGATTACTGCGGGTGCAGGCGGCACCGAAAGTTGTGACTGGGCATCCATGCTCATGCGCATGTACATGATGTGGGCAGAAAAGCACGGTTACAAAGTGAAGGAACTCAACTATCAGGATGGTGATGTGGCCGGGATAAAAACCGTAACCCTGGAAATTGAGGGAGAATATGCCTTTGGATGGTTGAAGGGTGAGAATGGTGTGCACCGATTGGTGCGGATCTCCCCTTTTGACAGCAATGCCAAGAGACATACTTCCTTTGCATCGGTATACGTATACCCCTTGGTGGACGATACCATTGAAATTGAAATCAACCCTTCCGACGTGGAGATCACCACAGCACGATCTAGTGGCGCTGGTGGACAAAATGTGAACAAGGTGGAAACCAAAGTACAGTTGGTTCACAAACCTACGGGCATCCAAATATCCTGCTCCGATTCGCGTTCACAGCACGACAATAGGGCCACGGCCATGAAAATGCTGAAATCCCAATTGTACGAAATCGAACTTCGTAAAAAAATGGAGGCACGTGCCGAAATAGAATCCTCCAAAATGAAGATAGAATGGGGCTCACAGATTCGAAACTATGTGATGCATCCTTATAAGTTGGTGAAGGATGTACGTACATCTGAAGAAACCGGGAATGTGGATGCAGTAATGGATGGCGACATTGATCCTTTCTTAAAAGCCTATTTAATGATGATGGGGCAGCGAGAAGAATAATTTTGAAAAATTGAAATTAGAAAGCTGGTAGCTGAAAACTTAGAACTAAAGAAGAATGATCAAAATATATCACAATCCAAGATGTAGAAAGTCCCGCGAAGGGATGGAGATTTTGGAAAATTCCGGACGGGAATTCCAAATCATCAAATACTTGGAGGAAGTCCCCTCAAAGGAAGAGCTTACCCAACTCATTAAAAGTCTTGGGATTTCACCGGAAGCCTTGGTACGGAAGAATGAAGCAATTTGGAAAGAAAAATTCAAGGGGAGAGATTTGTCGGATTCAGAGGTCATTGAGGCTTTGGCAACGTATCCCAAGCTCATCGAACGACCAATTGTAGTCAACGGGAACAAAGCGGTCATAGGAAGGCCTCCAGAACAAATCAAAACCGTGTTATAATACTGATAGCCAGAAGATTTTAACACTGAATTTTTAGTCAATTTCCATAATATCCTATCTTTGAAACATGAAAAAGTCAAAGCTTCTCCTATATATTACTTTCTGCATTGGCATTTTGGCCATCAACGATCTTTCGGCGCAATACGGATATGGTTACGGATCTCCTTATGGAAGCCGATATGGCAGACAACAAAGAGTGGTCCCCAATGCAGGGCCTACTGAATCCAAAAAAGATGATACCCCACCAACCGCAGAAGAAATTGTGGATTCCCAAATGCCCTCGATTGCAGAGGAAATTGGCTTGGATCCCTTTGAGCAAGCTGTGGTACGCACAGCCCTACTCCAATCCGTACAACAAAAGATAGAACTTCAGATTTTGGAATTGGAACCTCTTAAAATGAAGGAGGAATTTGAAAAAATTGATGCCAAGACGAAGGAGGAGCTAAAAGCCGGCCTTCCGGAAGACAAGTACAATGCCTTCGTGGAGCTTCAGGAGAACAGTTTCAAGGCCAAGAAAAAGAAGAAGAAAAAAAAGAAAAAAGATTAACAATTCTTTAAGGTCATTCGCAGGTTCAAATGCGTTGTTGGGGGACAAATTTTTCTTCCCTTCCTTTTTTCCCCACATTTTTGCGGTACTAAATTCAAACTATGCACAGGATCATTATCCCGTTGCTGATGTTGACCTTAACCACAATCACTGGTCAAGTACGGCAAAACCAAAGTTCAATCAAAATTTCCGGTAAGATTGTAGATTCGGAATCAGGGCAACCCTTGGAGTATGCCACATTTGTACTTCAAAAAGTTGATAGTCCAGATCAGGTAACCGGCGGCATAACCGATACTTCCGGTGCTTTCGAAATTGAAACCGAACCTGGTAGGTATAATATCAGGGTAGAATATATTTCCTTCAAAACGTACAGTTTAGACAATCAGATGTATCGGTCATCCACAGATCTGGGCATCATCAAACTTTCCCCGGATGTGGAACAATTGGCAAATGTGGAAGTAGTGGGAGAAAGAACTACCGTAGAGGTTCGTCTGGACAAAAAAATATACAATATTGGCAAGGATATCACCACCAGCGGAGGTAACGTAAGTGATGCTTTGAGCAATATCCCTTCCGTTTCCGTAGATGTGGAAGGTGCCATCAGTCTACGTGGCAACGATAACGTGAGAATCTTGATCAATGGTAAACCTTCTGCATTGGCCGGATTTGGTTCTACGGACATTCTACAACAACTGCCCGCAGACGCCATTGAAAAAGTGGAAGTGATCACCAGTCCTTCTGCTCGTTACGATGCCGAGGGTACCGCAGGTATTTTGAACATCGTGCTAAAAAAGGAGAAGACCCTGGGCATCAATGGTTCCGTGAACACTACGGTTGGAATACCTTTTAATGCACGGGTAACCACCAATTTCAATATTCGCACGGATAAGTTCAATATTTTCAATACGTTGGGCTATTTCCACAGGGAATCTCCTGGAGGAGGTAGAAACGACAACCGCTATTTTTCGGATGCCAGTGATTTTGACCGAATCTTGGAAGAGCGGGATATCACTCGAAACGATGATGGTTTCAACTTAAATATTGGGATGGAATATTTCCTTACTGAAAAATCATCCATCACAGGTAGTTTCTTTTATCGCTGGTCCGACGAAAATGACCTTACCGAAAATGATAACCAACGTTTTATTGATGATGTTTTGGACAGTAGGACATTCAGAACAGAAGATCAGGCCGAAAAGGACAATAGTCGCCAATTCTCTTTGAATTATACCAATAACATTAATGATGATGGCCATAAACTGACCGCCGATTTGCAATATTCCTATGACAAAGAAAATCGGTTGACGGTCATCCAAGAGAACAACACGGTTCCAAACACGGACCTACTGGCATTGGAGAACATTTATGAGAAACAGCCAGAGGAAGAGTTTTTGGCCCAAGTGGATTATGTGCTTCCCATGGGCAATGCCCAGTTTGAGGCTGGCTACCGCGGAACCTTCAAAAAAGAGCAGAACGATTACCAATTGGATACGTTGAACCAAACTTCTGGACAGTTCGAAACCAACATTGACCTGACCAATGTATTTACCTATAATGAAAATGTAAATGCAGTATACACTCAATATGGGAACAAGTTTGGCAAATTCTCCTTTCTGTTCGGATTGCGATTGGAAAATACACAGTTGAAAGGTTCCGTTGACACAGAAATTGACAGCCAGGCATTGCAGGATATCGTGGGCCAAGATGTTGACCTGAATTTTGACAAGAATTACCTGGGTCTCTTCCCCACCATCAACCTGATCTATGAAATATCGCAAGGCCAGAACATTTCTTTGGGATATAACCGTAGGATCAACAGACCTCGTGGGTGGTTCATCAACCCATTCCCATCAAGATCCAGTAGAACCAATGTATTCCAAGGGAATCCAGACCTAGATCCAGCCTTTGCCAATGCTTTTGATATTGGTTATATGAAACGCTGGAAAAAATTGACTTTAACCTCGTCGGTATATTATCAAAAGGAGACAAGATCGTTTGAATTTATTAGGGAAGAAACAGGCCAGGTAACTTCCGATGGTATCCAAATTATTAGGTCCGTTCCCATTAACCTTTCCACAAACGAACGAGTTGGCGCGGAAGCGGGAATGATCTACAGTCCTGCCAGATGGTTGCGCTTGAACGGAAGTTTCAACTTTTTTACGTTCACATCCGATGGTTCGTTCAATGGTGTTGACTATGGCACCAGTAATTCCAGCTATTTTGCACGATTCAGTTCCAAGTTCACCTTGCCGGCGAAAATCGAGTTACAGGCCAACTCCTTTTATATGGGCCCACGCCAAACCGCACAAAGCGAAACCAAGGGAATGTTTTCCATGAATTTGGCATTGAGCAAAGATATCTTCAAGGATAAAGCTACCTTATCATTGAACGTGAGCGATGTGTTCAATTCAAGAAAAAGACAATCATTGACAGAGACTTCTACATTTAGCTCCGACAGTGAGTTCCAATGGAGAAAACGTCAAGCGAACCTATCACTCATCTATCGTTTCAACCAACCGAAAGAACGCAATAACAGACGTGGACAGCAGGATGATGGTGGTGATGAAGAAAGGCAATTCCAAGATTAAAAGAAAACCAAACCAACCAACCTAAACCAAAAAAGAAGCCCTAGTTGGCTTCTTTTTTTCTATGTGATATAAAGGGAAAACTTTTACAATCCAAACTGGACCAAGTATCCCTAAATGAAAAAGAAGCCA
>JAGQZL010000141.1 GCA_020434915.1 Allomuricauda sp.
AAGGATACCAGGATTTATTTCCCACATGGTACGTCCCATTACTTGGGGTTGGATGTGCATGACGCCGGTACCTACGGCCCTTTTCAAGCCAATACAGTGATTACTGTGGAACCGGGCATCTACATTCCCGAGGGTAGCGATTGCGACAAAAAATGGTGGGGTATCGCCGTTCGAATTGAGGATGATATCTTGATCACCGAAACCGGGCCTATCAATCTTTCAGGTTTGGCACCACGAACCACTGAGGCCATAGAGGAATTGATGAAACAACCCAGTCCTTTGGATAGTTTTAAACTTCCTAAACTGGACTAATGGTCCGCCAGTAGAAAATGTTTTAAATCATCATAAGAAGAGATGGGTACGGATTTTTTTTCCTTGCCCATCACTTTTTTTATCTGGGGTGGAATTTCGGGGCTCAAACCAAGTGAGTTTTCCACCACGTCCAAAAACTTCACGGGATGGGCGGTCTCCAGGAAAATACCATAGGTGTTTGGCTCGGAATCCTGATATTTCTTCAGCCCAAGATAGCCCACGGCCCCATGTGGATCCATAACATACTTTGTTTGGGCATGAACAGCTTTCATGGCTGTTCTGGTATCTTCATCCGAAAAGGAAAAAGATGAAAGGTGCTCCTTTAGCAAGGCAAAATCATCTTGGTACAAATGACGGATACGAACAAAATTGCTGGGGTCCCCAACATCCATGGCATTGGAAATGGTGGCTTTTGAAGGCAAGGGCTCATAAATTCCATTTTCCATAAACTTGGGCACCACATCGTTCACGTTGGTAGATGCAATAAATTGCTTGCAGGGCATTCCCAATCTCTGGGCAACCATGCCAGCACAGATGTTTCCAAAATTTCCCGAGGGAACGGAAAACACAAGTTCCTTTCCTTTGGATTTTGCATGTTTGTAAGCAAATAAAAAGTAGAACATCTGGGGCAACCATCTTGCCACATTGATACTATTGGCAGAGGTCAGTTTTTTATGATCGGTGATTTCCCGATCTAAAAAGGCGGTTTTTACCATGCGTTGGCAGTCGTCAAAAGTGCCATCCACTTCCATGGCCTCAATGTTCTGGCCAAGGGTGGTCAACTGTTTTTCTTGAATTTCGCTAACCTTGCCGCTGGGGTATAGAATCACCACACTGACTCCATCAACCCCCAAGAAACCGTTAGCAACGGCCCCTCCGGTATCACCCGAGGTGGCCACCAATACGGTGACATCTTGTTTTTCTCCTTTGGAAAAGTAACCCAAACAATTGGCCATAAACCTTGCACCGACATCCTTAAAAGCCATGGTAGGGCCATGAAAAAGCTCCAAAGTCGCCACATTTTCTTCAATCTGGACCACAGGAAAGTCAAAATCCAAGGTATTGGCAATGATTTCTTTCAAAGCTTCATCCGGAATATCCTCATTGACAAACTGATGAATGGCCTTAAATGCAATCTCTTGATTGGAAAATTGCTCAATGTTTTCAAAAAAATCAGCAGGTAGGGGAGTAATGCTTTCTGGAAAATATAGTCCCTTGTCCGGTGCAATTCCGGCAATCACTGCATTTTTGAAAGAGGTTTGTATAGTCGGATTGTTAATACTGTAAAATTTCATGGTTTAGACAATAGGTTTCACCCCTTGGGCATTGATTTTGGACACGTGGATATCGAATGGGATTCCAACTTTTTGGTAGGTCTCTCTCATGGATTGGGCAACTTTTTCAGCGGTTTCCTTGCCTTTGCTCAAGGCAAATATAGAAGGTCCTGATCCTGAGATACCCCCTCCCAATGCGTCGGCTTTAAGGGCATTTGCTTTAATGTTGTCAAACCCTGGAATCAAAATGGAACGGATGGGTTCCACAATATGGTCCTCAAGTGATCTACCGATGAGGTCATAATCGTTTTGAAACAGTCCGGCAATCAACCCTCCCAAGTTGCCCCATTGCCTAATCCCTTTTTCCATGGGAATGGTTGACTTCAATATTTTTCGTGAATCCGAGGTCTTGATTTCAATCTGCGGATGGATCACGGTGGCATACAATTCCGGTGGTGTTGGGATGGTTACGATATCCAACGGGTCATAACTCCTTACCAATGTAAAACCGCCATAAATTGCGGGTGCCACGTTATCGGCATGGGCCACATCACTGGCCAGTTTTTCACCTTGCATGGCAAATTTCACCAGCTCCAAATTGGAAAATGGTCTTCCCAACAATTCGTTCATGGCCCAAACAGCCCCTGCAGAACTGGCTGCACTGCTACCGATGCCACTCCCCGGTTTTATACGTTTGTCAATTTCAATTTCAAATCCACCGGAGTAACCACTTTGTTCCAATAGGGCCAATCCAGCCACACCGGCAACATTTTTGTCAGCTGCCAGCGGAAGATCTTGACCTTTAATTTTGGTGATGTGGATGCCTTTTTCAGGAACTTTCCTTACGATCATTTCATCCCCAACAGCATCCAAAGCCAGACCCAACACGTCAAACCCGCAGGAGACATTGGCAATGGTGGCCGGGCAAAATACTTTGATTTCCTCCATGATCAAAAATTTCCGATTCTGATGATATCTGCAAAGATACCCGATGCAGTTACATCTGCACCTGCTCCAGCACCTTTTATGATCAAAGGTTGGTTGGGATAGCGTTCAGTGAAGAACAACACAATATTGTCACTCCCTTCCAGATTGTAAAAATCATGTCCTTTTGGGATTTTCTGAAGACCGACTTTGGCCTTTCCATCCTCAAATTGGGCAACATATTTTAGTTTACAGCCACTTTCGGCAGCATCTTTGTACAACTTCTGAAAATGGTCCTCATACTTTTTCAAGGATTCAAAGAAGGCTTCGTTGGAATTGGTTTCCAAGCTTTCCTTGGGTAGAAAAGCCTCATTTTCAATATCCTCTATATTCAATTGATGGCCACTTTCCCTTGCCAAAATAAGAATCTTCCGCATAACGTCAATACCACTCAGGTCAATGGTTGGGTCGGGTTCGGTATATCCTTGTTCCTGGGCCTGTTTTACCACATCGTGAAAGGTCACGGAATCATCAAAAGTGTTGAATACAAAGTTGAGGCTTCCTGAGAGTACCGCTTGTATTTTTTTGACCTTATCGCCCGATGCAATCAAATGTTTCAGGGTGTCGATGATGGGCAATCCAGCACCTACGTTGGTCTCAAAAAGAAAAGGTGCACTGTACTGCTTGGACAGTTGTTTCAGGTTTTTATAAAAATCGAAATCGGAAGAACAGGCAATTTTGTTACAAGTCACCACGGAAATGCTGTTTCTCAAGTAATCCGCATAGGTTTTGGATACCTCGGAACTCGCTGTGTTGTCCACAAAAACACTGTTTCTGAAGTTCAAGGATTTTACGCGGTCAAAGAACAGAGTTCTATCCGCTTTTTCACCTTGGGCAAGGACGGTGTCCCAATCTTTGAGTGAAATCCCGTTCTCATCAAAAGCCATGGTCCTTGAGTTACTGATGCCGATAACCCTAACATTGAGTTTCATCTCATCTTTAAGGTACTTTTTTTGCTGGCGTATTTGATCTAAAAATTTGGATCCTACATTGCCCACTCCCATCACAAAAAGGTTGAGCTGTTTGATGTTTTCCTCAAAAAAGGCCTCATGCAGAGAGTTCAGCGCTTTTTTAACATCCTCCTTTTTGATGACGGCAGAAATGTTTCGCTCTGAAGCCCCTTGTGCAATGGCTCTGATGTTCACATTGTTCTTACCCAAGGTACTGAACATTTTTCCGCTTAAACCTTGGTGACTTTTCATGTTGTCACCTACCAAGGCTATGATAGTCAGGTCCTTTTCAACAATTACAGGCTTTATTTTTTTGCTGGCTATCTCGTAGGCAAATGTGTCATTCACTGCTTCTGCCGCCATCTCGGCATCGTTGTCAGCAATTCCAACACAAATAGAATGCTCCGAGGAGGCTTGCGTAATCAGGACAATGCTGATGTTTTTCAGTGAGAGGGTTTCAAAAAAGCGCTTGGATATTCCAGGTATACCAACCATTCCGGGACCTTCCAATGATAGAAGACTGATGTTGCCAACATGACTGATACCCCGAACCGTTTTTCCGTGTCCGTTGTTGTTTTTGGCTATCAAAGTACCGGGGTTTTCCGGGTCGAAGGTATTTTTGATGGCAATTGGAATCTCTTTGCCCAACACAGGTTGTATGGTGGGCGGGTATAAGACCTTCGCACCAAAGTGAGACAGTTCCATAGCTTCCTCATAACTGATGTGCTCTACGCATTTGGCCTGCTTTACCAGTTTTGGGTTGGCGGTGTACATGCCACTTACATCGGTCCATATTTCCAAGAGTTGTACATGTTGTGCCGCAGCAATGATGGCCGCGGTATAATCCGAGCCACCTCTTCCCAAGGTGGTGGAATCACCTGATTTACTGGAGGATACAAACCCTGGGAGGACCATAATTTGATGGTTGTCGGATGCAAAGAAAGTGTTGCAAAGTGCGTTGGTGGCTTCAAAATCCACATTGGCCTTGCCATAATGGGCATCGGTCTTGATGAGTTCCCTGCTATCCTTGAAAACAGCATCCAACCCTTCGGATTTAAAAAATTCACTAATGATGAAAGAGGACAATAATTCCCCATAACTCACAATCTTATCGGAAAGTTTCGGAGTCAATTCCCCAATCAAATAGGCGCCTTCCAACAAGGTTTCCAATACGTTCAGGTCGCTTTTTACTTTGCTTAGGACGCCGCTTTGACCCTGTATGGGAATCAATTCCTTAATGGCGGAAATGTGCCGGTCTTCTATTTGTGCCAGACTTTCTTTGTAGGATAGGTTTTGCAGGGATGCCAATTGTGAAGTCTCCAACAGCAGATCGGTAACGCCTCCAAAAGCAGAGACCACTACCGCAATTTTTTCACTATCTGGTTTGGCAACAATTGCCTTGACTTTATGGATGTTTTCTGGATTGGCTACTGAAGTGCCACCAAATTTTAGGACTTTCATGATAAAATTTAAATGTAAAGGGTTGTAAATGGATTAAAAAACGGACGGAATTATATATAGCAGACTTACCCCAAAGGGGTGGTAGTGGTAATAGTGAAGATGGATGAAAAAGATTCCATCTTGTTTGGGTTGCTATCCGTTTGATTTAATTGCATTATGCTGAAATGAGATGATAAAAGTAGTACATTTGGGTACTTCTTCAAATCCTTGATGGGATTTTTTGTGAAATCCGCAGTTAAGGTCCTAATTTTTTACTGAATGAAAATTTTTTCTGCCCCGCAAATCTATCAAGCTGATAAATCTACAATAGAAAAGCAACACATTTCCAGTGATGAATTGATGGAAAGGGCTGCGAACAAGCTTTTTGAGTGGATTCATTCCCGTTTAAGGGGAACCCAGGTCACTATAAAATTGTTCTGTGGAATAGGGAACAATGGCGGTGATGGTTTGGTGTTGGCTAGGTTACTGCAAGAACACGGGTATTCCATTCAGGTGTTTGTGGTCAACTATAGTGATAAACGGTCCAAGGATTTTCTGCTGAATTTGGAACGGCTCAAGGAAAGCAAGGTGTGGCCTGATTTTTTGAACAAGGACAGTGATTTACCTGAAATATCCCCCAATGATATTCTGGTGGATGCCATTTTTGGTATCGGACTGAACAGAACTCCTGATGACTGGGTGGGGCATTTAATTGAACATATCAACAATTCACGGGCATTCGTTTTATCTGTGGACATCCCTTCCGGATTGCCCATGGACAGGACACCATGGAAAGAACAGCATGTAGTGCAATCCAGTTATGTGTTGAGTTTTCAGGTTCCAAAATTGGTGTTCTTTCTACCGGAAACGGGGGTATACCTTAATCAATGGGAGCTATTGGACATTGGGTTGGATGCGTCTTATTTGGAAGATACGGAAACGGATTATGAGCTTTTTGGTAGGCAAGAGGTATTGCCTTTGTACCAGCCACGGTTTAAATTTTCCCACAAAGGAAATTATGGACATGCCGCCATCGTGGGAGGTAGCTATGGTAAAATTGGTGCTGTTCAATTGGCCAGCGATGCTTGTTTAAACGTTGGTGCAGGTTTGGTGACGGCATTTGTGCCCACTTGTGGCTATGATTCCCTTCAAACAGCCGTCCCGGAGGTAATGGTGGTCACAGACCGTCATCATAAGATATTGTCGGATATCAGCTTACCATTTAAACCCACTGTTATTGGATTTGGTATGGGGGCAGGGAAAGATTCCATTACCGTAGAGGCTTTCGGTAAGTTATTGAAAGAAACCCATGCCCCCATGGTGATTGATGCGGATGGGTTGAACATGCTGGCAGAGCATCCGGAAATGTTGGGCGATGTCCCCGCGCTTTCCATCTTGACCCCGCACCCAAAAGAATTGGAACGATTGATCGGCAAGTGGAAAAATGATTTCCACAAACTTGAAAAAGCAAAAGCATTTTCCTCAAAGTACGACGTGGTGGTCGTAATTAAGGGAGCGCATACCATTTCAATCTACAAGGATAAGGGGTATGTGAACACCACTGGGAATCCTGGAATGGCCACTGCGGGAAGTGGGGATGTACTCTCTGGAATATTGACGGGTCTATTGGCCCAAGGGTATCCCTCATTGCATGCAGCTATTTTTGGAGTATATCTACATGGATTGGCTGGGGACATTGGTGCCTCAAAAAATGGATATGAAGCGCTTAAAGCATCCTTGATCGTCAAAAATATCGGAAATGCCTTTTTGGAATTGTTAAGGCAACCGGAACCGGAGCGGCAGGAGGAAGCTTAGGACTTCTTGTCCTTAAAGTTTTTCAGTCTCTTTTTTACCCAAGCCACGGCATTGTCGTATTCAATGAAAAATTCCATGTTCTTTTTGTAGAACAACTTTTCAATTTTAAAGTTGTGCATGTCTATTTCCTTCTTGGATACAATGGCAAAGGCCTTTAGGTTTTCAAGCCCCCTTACATAGTTGTATATGGTGGGATCCACAGCATAGGAATTCTTGCGCAAACTGATATATCCAAAAGGTTTGTCCCTAAAATGGATTTCTGATATTCCAATAATCTGGTAAGCCCGCTCAAGCGTAATGGTAGTACCTTCATTGAACGATGACACCATATAGTTATCAAAAACCTGAACGGTTCCGATATCCAAGATGTACTCGCGTACAACGATAGTCTTCTTTGAAGAAGTTATTTTCATTCCCAAGTGTAGTTA
Source organism: Allomuricauda sp. (assembly GCA_020434915.1). Classification (GTDB taxonomy): domain Bacteria; phylum Bacteroidota; class Bacteroidia; order Flavobacteriales; family Flavobacteriaceae; genus Flagellimonas. Next base: position 7,204 of record JAGQZL010000141.1, read on the forward strand.
TAGTGTCTCGTGAACGAAAATAGATTTTGGGAGCCGCAGGGTAAAAAATAATAGATTAAAGGCGCAAATATCGTTTGTATGGTAATTTTGACCATAAAAAAA